>JACETA010000016.1 GCA_013911545.1 Chloroflexota bacterium
GATTTAAATATAAGTTGTAATATCTAATAAAGAGTTTGAAAGGGAATTTATTATGAAAAAAATCTTATTAACTTTATCAATTTTATCATTGTTCTTATTTGCTTGCGGTGAAAGTAGTTCAGGCCAATCTTCTAATGATAACGGGATAGTTACATCTAGGATAATTAATGATGCAGGAACTTATACTGTTGCCCATTTTGAAGAAGCAGGATTAAAAAAACCCAAGGCAATTAAAGCTGATGCAGTAGATAAGAAAACAGGTGAGCCTATCACTCCCAATGCACAAGAAATATATGTTGGATTTTTTAAAAGCTCTATGGGTCCAAAAGATATAGAGTTAAGAATATATTCAACGCATCAGGATGCGCTTGACCATGGAGTTCCTCCTGCAGAAAAAACTATCAGTGCTGCCGTTGAAGCTGGAGGTGCTGTAAAAGGGGCAGGGACTTTTGCTAAATCTAGCTATGGAGCATATGTTGTATCTGGAAATACAGTAATATTATGCCAAGTTCAAATTGAAGTATGTGACGAATTGTCTGAGGGGCTCAAATAATGAAAATGTATGATGTTCTTTTAAAAAATGGGACATTAATTGATCCTGGAAATAATATTAATTCAAGATCAGATATTGCTATTTCTAGTACCAAGATTGCAAAAATTTCAAAATCAATAGACGAATCTACATCTAAACTCACAATTGATGCGAGAGATTTAATAATTTGCCCTGGATTAATTGATATCCATGCCCATTCATTTGGTTATTGGAATGCAATTTTTCCAGATGAAATGTGTCTACCATATGGCACAACAACAATGCTTGATGCAGGAGGACCAGGCTGGAAAACTTTTGATATTATGAAAGATAATGTCATCAGAAAAAGCATAACAAGAGTATTTACCTTATTAAATATAGTTGGTTCAGGAATGATTATGGATGGCGAACAAAATGTTTCTGATATGGATGTAGATGCAACTGCAGAAAAAATTAAAGAGAGAAAAGATATGATTGCAGGAGTTAAAGTTGCTCATTTTGAAGCTAATTCATGGGAAGCTATAAAAAGAGGAAAGAGTGCTGCTGAAAAATCTGGAACATTTATGATGGTAGATCAGAACCCAATCAGCGGAAGAAACATGGAAGAATTATTAGATAAATATATGTCATCAGGAGATATACTTACTCATGTTTATGCTTGGGGTAAACCGATATTAGATAAAAATAAAAAGGTTTATGAATATTTTTTTGATGCAAGAAAAAAAGGTATTATATTTGATCTTGGTCATGGAGCAGGAAGTTTCTCTTTTTCAATGGCTAAGCCTGCTATAGATCAAGGGTTTTTGCCTGACACAATTAGCACAGATCATCACAGGGAATCACTTCTATCAAATCACTCAAATATGCCAAATTGTATGTCTAAAATGATGACTTTAGGACTATCTTTAGAGGATGTGATAAAGAAATCTACTTTTATTCCTTCTGAAATTCTAAACCGGCCAGATCTAGGGCATATTGGTGAAGGTTCTGAAGCAGATGTAGCAATTCTTAAAATTAAAGAAGGTAATTTCGGATTAATTGATAATGGCCTCACTGGTAACAGAAAATTAATGTCATCAAAAATTATAGAGAATCAATTAACAATTAAGTCAGGCAAAGTAGTTTGGGACAAAGAAGGAATATCTTTTGAAGGCTATGAATCTACTCCGAGTCCAAGTTATTACGATATTGAATAATTAATTTGCAAGGTTTTCAGATTTCCAACTTTTTAAATTAAAAATACTAATTTTTCCTTCTGGGTCTGTAACTGTTATTACAGGATCAAATTCTCTAAAGATATAACCTTTAGGGGTTACAAGAACCATTTTAGAGGTTTTTATAACAGTTCCATCCCATGTTAATTTATTTTTTGCAGGTACCCATTTTTCTTCAGCATGCCTATAATCGTTTAGCTGAGGTTGCGCTATAAAAGAAGCGTATCCATCATTTCCAGACTCCAACCAACATTTTGTTAAAACAGGGTAACAGAAATCAACATTCACAAGAAGATCGCTAGGAGAATAACCCGAAGTGAAATAAAGTTCAATTTCATATGATTTGTTACCAGAAACTATATATTTTTCACTTGACTTACCAAGTGCAATTTTACATGCATCGTCAGTTTCTTTACATTCCCAATATTGATCGATCTCATTTTCAGCCTTTTTAATAATTGGGGTTGGTGTTGGTGTGGGGGCAGGCAAATTATTCCCTTCAATAAAAACTTCAACAATTTTTTCAACTTCTACGATTTTTTCAACTTCTACGATTTTTTCAACTTCTACGATTTTTTCAACTTCTACGATTTTTTCAACTTCAACAATTTTTTCAACTTCTACAATTTTTTCAACTTCTACGATTTTTTCAACAGGTTTTTCTATAATTTTCTCAACTTCAACAACTCTTTCAGCGAGCGGATTACTATTACCATACTCTTTGACAGCTTTTTCAGCAGCATCATTTATAATTGGCTCCATCAAAGATTGGCAAGATAATGATGATAAAGAAAAAGTAATTATTAATATAAAAAATATTTTATTCATATTCATATTATATTTTAGTTTAGAATTAAATTCTAATTTGGTTCCCGGGCTTGGATTCGAACCAAGGTTAGAGGATTCAAAGTCCTCTGTCCTACCACTAGACGACCCGGGATTAATTAAAATTATAAAATAGTTTATATAAAAAACTTATTCTACAACAAAAACAACCCCTCTACCTTTTGCAACCATTGCTGCCCCGGAAAGATCGGGTCCATATGTATATCTACCAACTTTTGTGAAAGTGTATTCAAATTTAGGATTTTCCTTTGCGCCAAGTTTTCTTCTTAGTCCGCCTGAACTAAAATTTTCTTCTTGATTTTCATCAGAAAGAATTCCATATGGGGTCCTTTGCGTGTTTTCCCAAATTACACTTGTACCTACCTTAATAACAACAATATCGGGATCATAATATCCTTCATTTAAAATCTGAACAGTGACTGTTTCGGTTGAAGGTGTCATGTCAGACGGGATGTCATCAGGAAGGTTGTCTACTAGTTCAACTCTGTCCAAATCATCTAAATTAATCTCTTCTCCTTTTTCAGCTGCAGCTGTCGCTTCAGCTTGAGCAGTAGCAGCAGCTTTTTCAGCAGGCCTTAAAGATACTTCTCCTCCAGCAGCTCTTGTAGCATCCATTGAAAAAGCTCTCTCTGCTTCAGCAGTAGCAGTTCCTACATCATTATCAAGTTTCTGTTGAGTTGTTGTGGTGCCAATAATTTCATATGAGGTTAGTCGCTCGCTACAAGATATAATAATTAAAGACAACAGAATAATTAAAATGATTTTTGATTTAATATTCATTTAATCGACCTGTCTTAACCTAGGATCCAACCTATCTCTTAACCAATCTCCTAAAAAGTTTAAACTTATTACAACAAGGAAAATTGCAGCAGAAGGAACCAATGATTGCCACCAGGCAGTACTGAGATAATCTCGACCTTCATTTACCATAACCCCCCAAGCAGGAGTAGGAGGCTGAATACCTGCACCAACGAAACTTAAAGTAGATTCTGCCAATATAAGGCCACTTGTATTCAATGTTGCAATCACTACAGCTGAATTTAAAATCCCTGGAAATAAATGTTTAACCATTATTCGTACATCTGAAGCACCACAAATCTTTGCTGAAGCAATATAATCCATTTCCTTAAGAACAAGGATTTGCGCCCTGATTATTCTGACAAAGTTTACCCATGCCACTAAAAACAATACAAGGATCATTATGTTGAGTCCTCTTCCAAAAATTAAAGTCAGTACAAGTGCAACCATTAAAAATGGTAGAGCATTCCACACGTCTACAATTCTCATTAATATTTCATCTATAATTCCTCCATAATAACCGGACACCATGGCAAATGTTAAACCAAAAGCCATTCCAGTTGTTATTGAAATTGTTACCACCATTAAAGATATTCTGGATCCGTGAAGTAATCGTGTAAAAATATCTCTTCCAGCATGATCTGTGCCTAGAAGATGGAATCCGTTAACAACATCATCTTTTGAAACCTGAACAGTAGTGTTTTCAGAAGTTGAAAATAATGTCAGGTGTCTGTCAGCAATATTTCCAATATCTCTTTCATAGGGAGTAATATATGGACCAATCGCAGCTGAGACTAAAAGTAATATTAGGATAAAAATTGGAATAACAGGATATCTCCTTAAAAATTGCCAAACTATAAGAGCATTATTCATTATTTTTCCCCTCCTGTTAACCTAACTCTTGGGTCAATAATTGTATATAAAAGATCAGCTAAAAGAGCAAAAATTACAAAGATTATCACGAAGAAAAACACAGTTCCCTGTAGAAGTGGAAAGTCATTATCATTTACTGCTGTAAACAAGGCATCATAGCCAATTCCAGGCCATCCAAATATTATTTCAATAACTAATGCACCATTCAACCAACCAGAAAATAAAAGTAAAGCAGAAGTTAAAGGAGTAATTAAAGCATTTTTTAAGGCATGTTTATAAATTACTTTATTCCAGCCAACTCCTTTTGCTCTGGCTAATTTTACGAATTCAGAATCTAAAACTTCTAACATTGCGGACCTTGTAAGCCTCATTAATCCTGCAGCTGCAGGCCAACCTAAAGCAATACAAGGGAGTATATAATTTCGGAAATCAAATTGAGGTGGTCTTCCTGCTGCAGGCAAATAAAAAGGAGTATCCTGTAGCCAAACAGCAAATATAACAATTAAAAGTAACCCTATAACAAATGGAGGGGCTCCTTGACCTACAATTGCAACTCCCCTAGCGATATAATCCCAAAAAGTTCCTCTTTTCACTGCTGCAAAAACACCTGTTGGTATACCTAGTAATATTGCAAATGCCCAACCACCTATTGCAAGTTCAATAGTTGCCCTCATTCTATTCTGAATAATATCTCTAACAGGAACCTGTTGTGCTAAAGAAACACCAAAATCCCCCATAAATGCACCTGAAATCCAATTCCAGTATTGTATTGGCAATGGGTCATTAAACCCCATCTTTTCACCTAACATTTCCCATTGCTCTTCTGTTAAACCATAGCCAGAATCTGGAACATAAAGTTCTCTGGGGTCATTATGAAGTTGAACAAGCAAGAAAATTACAAGAGTAGCTCCAATTATTGATATAAATGATGAAATTAATCTTTGTGTTAAAAATCTAGCCATCTTATTTGCCCTCCAAATTAACTTTCATATCTTTTGTAGCTATACTCCAAGGGGTTTCTACAACCCAATGATCCTTTTTGCCAACCTGAACAAGAGGAGGTCTATTATTTGCATACTTATGAGACTTATCAACTTTTAATGGAGTTCTAGTTTGAAAAACATCTCCACTTGGCGGATTAATAGGTGATACTACTTCACCCGGCAAAACAATTTCTTCTCTATCAATATCCGGATGGCTAGGTAAAGCAGCAGACATTAAAGCATTTGTATAAATGTGTTGCGGGTTTGTAAATACTGCTTCAGTGTCTCCCATTTCTTGAATAACACCTAAATACATAACTGCTGTTTTATGACACATATATCTCACTGTAGCTAGATTATGAGCAATCAGCACATATGCTAAATCATGTTGATTTTGCAAATCTACTAAAAGATTCATTATTTGTGCTCGAATTGAGACATCAAGTGCAGAAACTGGTTCATCTAATATAATTAATTTAGGATTTAATGCTAATGCTCTAGCTATACCAATCCTTTGCCTTTGACCACCAGAAAATTCATGCGGATAGAAATTTGCTTGATATTCATTTAACCCAACTTCTTCTAAGAGCTCTCCAACTTTTAATTGAATTTGATCTTTGGTCATTGTTGTAGCGATTTGAAGCGGCTCCCCAACAATATCTTTTACTCTCATTCTGGGATTTAATGACGCCCAAGGATCTTGAAAAACTGCTTGAACTGATTTTCTATATTCTGTCATGCCAGCAGCTGATAATTTAGAAACATCCTCGCCTTGAAAAAAGATCTGTCCTTCGGTAGGATTCTCTAATTGCAGTATAAGTTTTCCCGTTGTTGTTTTTCCGCAACCAGATTCCCCTACAAGACCAAATGTTTTACCTTTAGGAACATCAAAACTTACATCATCAACTGCTTTCAGCAAATCAGTCTTTCCAATAATATCTTTGCCAAAAATTGATAGTGCTTTATTCACTTCATAATGTTTTCTTAAATTTCGGACTTGAATAATAGAATCCTTGGTAGGAGTTGTGCATCCCAATTGATCAGGAACTATATTTTTTTCTTTTTTTACTTGTTTTGTAGCCATATTAATAATCCACTAAATGAGCATATTTTTTAAAATCTTTTACTGAGCTTCTTGAGAGTTGGACAAAGTGACCTTTAGACACTTCAACTAACTCAGGTCTTACACTTGCATCTTTTTTTGAAAATTTTAATGTTGACCTTGGAGCAAATGAATCACCGTCTGGCAAATCCCATAGGGCTGGAGGTTGCCCCTTAATTTGGGTAAGTCTTCCTGTTTTTTGTTCTAATTTTGGAACAGATTCAATTAAAGCTTTGGTATATTCGTGTAACGGATTGTTAAAAATTGTTCTAACATCAGCACTTTCTACTATTCTTCCAGCATACATTACTGCAACTCGGTCACACATCTTAGCAACAATTCCGAAATCGTGAGTAATAAATATAATGCCAACACCAGTTTCTTCTTGAATTTGTTTCAATAATCTTAAATATGCACCCTGGATTGTTACATCCAATGAAGTTGTTGGCTCATCAGCAATTATTACAGAAGGATTTGAAGAAAGGCCTATTGCCCCTACCACCCTTTGCCTCATACCGCCAGACAACTGATGAGGATAGTCTTTTGCTCTTTGGTCAGCAGCAGGGATTCGAACAGATTTTAAAGCATCAACAACTTTTTCAAATAAATTCTTACCTTTATCTCCTTGATGAATCCTGATTCCTTCACCAACTTGGTTTTCAATAGAAAAGCAAGGATTTAAGGCAGTCATGGGGTCTTGAAGTATAAGAGATATTTCACCTCCTCTAACTTCAGTCATTTCTTTTTCACTCAGAGCTAAAAGATTTTTACCGTTCAAATTAACTTCTCCGCTAACAATTTCTCCTGGAGGTTGAGGAACTAGTCTCATCAATGACAGAGAGGTAACTGATTTTCCAGAGCCCGATTCACCAACTATGCCTAAAGTTTCGCCTTTTTTTAAATCGAAACTAACACCATCAACAGCTTTTACAGTTCCATATTTAGTAGTAAATTGAGTTTTTAAATCTTTTACAGATAAAACTATTTCATCTCTTACAGTTTTTCTTCCAAAATCAGCAGCTTTGCTATTTTTTTTAGAATTTTTCTTTGGCGCAGGTTTAGTAGACTTTGATTTTGATCTTGTAGTCAATTATTGCCCCTATCTAAATAATTTAATTTGGTAAGATGATAATGCTTGATTATAATAAATTAACACAAAAGTAACAAATAGAAATTTTACCAATAAAATGCCATGGTTTAAAGGAAATCTTCATACACATACAAATAAGAGCGATGGAGATAGTTCTCCTGAAACAGTTGTTGATTGGTATAGTGATAATAAATACGATTTTCTCGTTTTATCTGACCATAATCATCTTACAATATTAGATAGCGATCAGACAAAATTATTACTCATTCCAGGTGAAGAAATTACTTTAAATTTGCCTTACACAATTCATATAAATGCAATTGGAATTAAAAAAGTTATTGAACCTACAATAAGGTCTACTAAAGCCAAAACACTCCAAGCAAATATTGACAATATTATTTCAGCAGGAGGTTTAGCAGAAATAAATCATCCAAACTTTAGGTGGGCACTTAATGAAAAAGATTTAATTCAAGTAAGAGGAGCTCATTTTCTTGAGGTTTTCAATGGAAATTATAATACACATAATTACGGAGGTGGAGGCAAAAAAAGCGTAGAGGAAATGTGGGATGAAATGTTGAGTAAAAAAATTAAAATTTGGGGGGTTGCTGTTGATGATTCGCACCACTTTAAAGAAGAATTTGCCCCACATAGGCATAATCCTGGAAGAGGATGGGTTGAGGTATTTGCTGAAAATCTTTCTGAAAAAAATATTCTAAATTCTATGAGAAATGGTAATTTCTATTTTTCCAATGGGGTAAAATTTAAGAATATTAACCTTAATAAAGAAAAAATTGAAATAAAAATTTCAGGTGATTATTTTAATAAAGGGCTATCTAATTCTCTTATTACTGATTCAAAATATACTACTCAATTAATTTCAAATGATGGAGAAATAATCGATGAAGTATATGGAAAGTCAGTAAAATTCAATTTAATTAAAGAAATAAAGAAATATACTTACTTTAGGACAAAGACAATTTCATCAACAGGTTCAGTAGGATGGACACAACCAATTTTCTTTAATTAAATTTTCTCAAGCTCCAATATTGATGACCTAATTCCTTCAACAATAAAATCAATTTCATCTTTGCTTATAAGAAGTGGTGGACAGACAGAAATCAGATCTCCTGCCCTGTAGGAAAGCAGGCCATTATCTTTTAGGAATTTAGGCATTATTCCATACAAGTTTTTGCTTTCATCAAAACTTTCCTTTGTTTTTTTATCTTTAACTAATTCAACAGTAGCTAATAATCCTTTGCCTCCGCGAACATCACCAACATACTTTAAATCTTTTAATTCAGTAAGTTTTTTATATAAGTAAATGCCCATTTCTTTTGCATTAATTACCATTTTTTCTTTTTTCATTAAATTTAAATTAGCTAACGCTGCTGCTGTTGCTACTGGATGCCCTCCAAAAGTAATTAAATGAGAAAAAGTTTCTTTCTTGCCACCAACAAAAGCATTTGCTATTTTCTCAGTAGCAATAACTGCACCCAATGGGATGTAACCACTTGTAAGAGCTTTAGCAGTAGTCGTTATATCAGGAACAATATCCCACACCATAGTCCCAAACCACTCTCCAAGCCTGCCAAATCCAGTTATTACTTCATCAGCAATCATCACAATATTATATTTTTCTGTTAATTCTCTTATTCCTTTCCAGTATGATTTTGGAGCGAAATGAATACCAGCTGAAGTTGAAACAGGTTCAGCAATAAATGCTGCTATAGTATCAGGGTCATTATGAATTATTATTCTTTCCAATTCATCTATTAACCATTTTGAAATTTCTTCAATATCTGGATTTCCAGGTATTGGTGATCTGTAAGAATCAAAATTTGGACAATATATTGTGCCAATCATTTCTGGACCCATTGGGTCAGAATAACTTGCCCTTCCTAGACTAACTGCCATAGCAGTTGATCCATGATATGAGAACCTCCTAGATATCACCTTGAAAGCTTTTGGCTTACCATTTAAATATTGGTATTTTTTTGCCATTTTTACAGCAGTTTCTACAGACTCTGAGCCACCGCTTGTAAAAAAAGTTCTACATTTTTTATCTTGATAAAGAGATGCTATTTCTCCTGATAATTCAACTGTTGATGGGGTTGTGGAATATGCAGGTGGTGATGATAGTTCAGAAATTTGTTTATATACTGCATCAGCTATTTCCTGCTGCCCATAACCCGAACTTTTATACCATAGGCCTCCCATCATATCCAAGAACTTATTGTCTTCTAAATCTGTTACCCAGCAACCTTGACCAGATTTATACATCTGGAGACCGCTTTTTTTCCAATCATTAGTCTGCATTGCGTGCATAAATAAGTGGTCAGATGCAATGCTATTTAAATTTTCAATATCTTCACCATTGAAAGATGTATCTTTTATAATCATCCCAATTACAGTAGTTTTACGACAATAATATTATTTATTGAGTAAAATTGAAATTATATTTATCATATTAAAGTTTTAAAAATAATCCCGAGTAGCTCAGCGGTAGAGCAGCTGACTGTTAATCAGCGGGTCATAGGTTCGAATCCTATCTCGGGAGCCACAGATTTAAACTAGAAAAGCTTTTCCAATTTTTGTTCATCAAGTTCAAAGCCTAGTCCAGGCTTATCATTTAAATAAAGTTCCCCATTTTTAATTTTATAAGGTTCTTTTAAATAGTTATTGTGAACTTGTATAAGAGATAAGGAATGTTCCAGCCTATAAAAATTTGGAATTGAGCTTACAACATGCGCAGCGGAAATTAATTCTATTGGGCCTCCAGGGATAACATGGGGGGAAGTTGGAATATTAAATGTTTCTGCCATATTTGCAATCTTAATTGTTTCAGAAATCCCACCTGTCCACACTGTGTCTGGCATTATATAATCTGCCAACCCTTCTTCAAGTACAGGTAGAAAATCATACCTGGTGTATAGGCGTTCTCCGACACATAATGGTGCATCAGTATTTTCTTTTACTTGCTTTAAACCCTTAATACTTTCTGGCGGAAGAGGCTCTTCAAACCATCCTATTTTATATCTGTCGTATAAGTTGTTTGCTAAACGTATTGCATTTGGCACGTTGTAATGACCATGAGCATCAATTAAGATTTCAAATTTTGGGCCCACCACATCTCTAACAGCAGCTACAATATCATAACCCTCTTCTTCTCCCTCTTGTGAAATAAATCCATCTTGATACATTGTGTGATAGGGAGTCATCTCAAGAAATGGATCCAATTTGCAAGCACTATAACCTTTTTCAATAAGGTTATTTTTTGCGGCTATTGCGTATTCTTCGGGAGTACCGCAACCATCAAACCAAGAATTACAATAAAGTCTAATAGGGTCTCTAAATCTTCCCCCTAGTAAATTATATATTGGCATATTGCTAAATTTTCCCTTAATGTCCCAAAGTGCTATATCAAAACCTGCAATAAGTGAAGTTGTAAATCCTTTAGAGCCCATATATGAAAATTTCCTGAAAAGCTTATGCCATAATCGTTCGATATCCATTGGATTTTCTCCTATAAATAATTCAGAAACTTCCTTAATTGCTGTGCTCATTAAATTTTCACTTACAGAAGAACCTGTGCCTATTTCGCCCCATCCATAAATACCTTCATCGGTTTCAATTTTAATAAAAACCCATTTTTTAGGATGTGAATGTGATGACCTAGATGTTGAAATAAATTGTGCCGCATAAGGCTTGATACTTGTAATTTTCATAATATAAATTTAACAAAAAGACTTTCTTATGCAAATTATGTCCACGTTATATACCCTACATTTTGCCCTACCTTTGTGAATATGTGTCTTGATACTTAAAAAGACATTGGTGAAGTAAGTTGATATTATACTTAAAATAGAAATAACAATGATTGACATAAGAAAACAGTTTAAAAATACTTGTATTTAACAAGTAATAGGTTTAATACCTATTTCTGGAGTAAATAAATTTAAAGTAAGATGATAAAAAATAGTGGTAATATTTTAGATTTTTCTAAAAGTATATTTTCGAATAAAAAATTTGCGGTTTTTTTTTCATCATTACTTTTAATTATATCTGGGCTGCTTGATGCGCTAGGATTATCTTTAATTGCCCCTACAATATCTTTGCTAATTTCAGAGCCTGGCAATTTGAACCCAGATACCGAAATAATTAAAAAACTTAAAGAAGTATTTGATTATTTAAGTATCCCATATTCCTTGAGATATGTTTTAGGTTCAATTGCCATAATTATGCTATTAAGAAGTATTTTTATATTTTGGCAAAATTTTTATATTTCAATATTGCAATATGAATACACTTCTGAGCTCGGAAAAAAATATCATAAATTCCTATCCTCTCTTAAATGGTATGATTTCAAACAATATAATCAATCATCTTCAGTTAATATACTTAACGAAACTAATAGAGCTGGGTCAAGCTTAAGAAGTTATGTGAATATGGTTGCTAATTTCTACACTATCAGTTTATATGTAATTTTTTTAACAATCATTACTTACAGGATGACATTTATATCCGTAATTTTATCTTTTATGGTTATTATAATTTTTTCTAGATTAATGAAGATTTCAAATATCTTAGGTAAAAAGCAAACACTTATAGCTCAAAAATTAATACAAGACATGACTGATTCAATAAATTTTGCAAAATATATAAGAACTCACGGGAAAATAAATTTTATGACTAAAAAATTATTTAAGTCCATTGACTCTTTCAAAAAAAATCAAATTAAATTAGGTTTCAATGAATCTATCTTTCAAGCATCATATGAATATGCATTTATTGGATTTTTAATACTTGGCCTACTTATAGCAGCGAGATTCTTGGAATTGCCTGCCAGCACAATAGCATTGGTTACAATTATTTTATATAGGCTCTTTCAAAGATTAAAATTACTTCAACAAAGTTATCAGTCATTCAATAAAAATGTTCCAGGTTTTTTTACTGTTAAAAATGAATTAAGCAAAAACTTTGAAAACAATGATGAATGGGGTAAAAAAAGATTTTCTGAATTAAAAAATAATATTGAATTAAAGAATGCGTCATTTGTTATTGGTAAAAGGAAAATTATCTCAAAACTTAATCTTAAGTTTGAAAAAAATACAATCACAGCTATTACTGGGAAGTCAGGGTCAGGAAAAACCACATTAATTGACGCTATAACTGGATTAACAAATTTAAATGAAGGATTGATTCTTATTGATGGAGAAGATATAAGGAGTTATGCAAAAAATAGTTATCAAAATTCAATTGGTTATGTTGATCAAAATGCATTGCTATTTAACGACACTATTCTAAATAATTTAAATTGGGGGCTAGATAAGAATATTACAAAGAAGCAGATTTATTCTATGTCTAAAGATTTAAAAATACATGATTTAATACTATCTTTACCAAATTCTTATGATTCTAATGTAGGCGATTTTGGAAATTCTCTTTCTGGCGGAGAAAGGCAAAGAATAGTTATAGCAAGAACTTTATTAAATAAACCTAAATTATTAATTTTAGATGAAGCTACAAGCCAATTAGATTCTAAATCTCAAAAGATAGTTTTAAATTTATTAAAGAAAATAAAAAAATCGACAACAATAATTATGGTTACCCATAGAAACGAGACTCTTGATATTGCGGACAAAGTGATTGAAATAAATTAAATAAATTTTACTTTAAACTAGCCCTTCTATTTCTTTTCTAACAATCTCCCCCACTTCAATATTTAAATTTACTGGCCTTACAAAGCTTTGTATAAATTCATTTCTTTTATTTTCAAATAAAGTTTTATTACTTTGGATTTTTTCAATACCATCTTCAAGATAACTTAGGTCATCCATTAGGGTATAGATATCTGACTCAATCATTGTTTTAAAATGAATAGCAGAATTTGTTGGTTCATTTAAATTCTTGTCATATATTATTGATATAACTGGGCATTTATTTATAACGCTATCAATCATCGCAGTCGTATTTAATCCAATTGAACAAATTGATCTTTTTAATCCGTACTTAAACAATGATTGATTATCAACCCAATTGTCTGAAAAATTATTTTTCCATAACCTTACATTAGAAATATCCTCAAAATTTTTTAGATAATCTTGATTTGTTAAATGGGGTTTTATGATTAAAAAAATATCTTTTAGAATGCTTTGATTTAGCTTAATCAGTATTTCCTTAATTACTTCTTCATCATTTTTTCCTAAATTTGAAGAGGACCCTAAAT
>JACETA010000017.1 GCA_013911545.1 Chloroflexota bacterium
GGTTATAAATGATTAGTACCGGCTCTATGTTTTCTTATATTGAATGCACAAGTTGTAAAAAAATTTTTTCAAAAGATGAAATTTTAAAATTATGTCCTGAGCCTGAATGTGGAAAAGTGTTGTTTCCAAGGTATGAACTTGATCAAAAAAAATCAATGAAATCTATAAATGATTTGAAAAATAGAGCCCCTAATATGTGGAGATATAAAGAATTTTTGCCAGTTAATTATGAAGAAAATATCGTTTCACTCGGAGAAGGCTTTACACCAATTTTAAATGCAGAAAACTTAAGAAATGATTTGGGAATAAAAAAATTATTTATAAAAGATGAAAGCTTAAACCCCACATCATCATTTAAAGCTAGAGGGCTATCTGCTGCAGTTTCAAAAGCAAAAGAATTCGGAATAAAAAATTTTTCTATTCCTACGGCTGGCAATGCTGGAGGCGCATTAGCGGCTTATACAGCCAAAGCTAGACTTAAATCTTATGTTTTTATGCCAAAGGATGCACCTTTGGCTAATAAAACAGAAGTTAGTTATTTTGGAGCAAAATTAGAACTTATAGATGGATATATAAATGATGCAGGAAAAAAATCTATTGATATGTCTTCAAAATTAAATTTATTTGATGTTTCCACATTGAAAGAGCCGTACAGAGTTGAAGGTAAAAAAACTATGGGCTATGAAATAGCTGAACAACTAAATTGGGTACTTCCGGATAATATTATTTATCCCACAGGCGGAGGTACTGGGATAATTGGTATTTGGAAAGCATTTAAAGAATTAATTGAAATAGGTATGATCGATTCAAAATTACCAAAGATGATTTGCGTGCAAGCTGAGGGTTGCAGTCCAGTAGTCGATGCTTATCTAAAAGGCAAAAAAAATGCTGAATTATTTAAAAACCCTAAAACAATTGCTGCTGGAATGAGGGTTCCTGTAGCGGTTGGGGATTATTTAATTATTAATTCTGTTATTGAAAGCAATGGAACAGCCTTAAAAATTAATGATAAAGAGATGATAAATGGTGTAAAAAAAATGTCATCAAAGGAAGGGATTTTTTGTGCACCTGAAGGCGGGTCTATTATTTCTGCAGCAATTAAACTTATTGAAAGTAATTTTATTAAACCTAATGAATCAGTGCTATTGTTAAATACAGGTTCAGGTTATAAATATTTAGAGGAATTGGCAGGCGCTATTTAAATAGCTTATCTAAATCTTCTCCATAAATTTGCACAAATTCATTTTTCAACATCCCCATGATTGCAGAATTATACCTAGCTCCATGATGTGGCCGACTTTGCCTTAAAGTCCCTTCGTGCTGAAAACCTAAGCTTTCAAACATATTTCTTGCATGGGTGTTATATTCTGGAATATCAACCCATACTCTATATAATTCTAATTTATCAAATGCGTGTGACATCAAATTTATTACTGATGAGGATCCGTAACCCAAATGCCATAAATCTTTTCTACCAATGATTACTGATAGTTGAGCATCACCTAGGGCATCATCAATAAATAATTGTGCTTCACCAATGTGTTCATTTTCATTTGGATTAATAATTGAAAAGAAAGTCCTGTGAGGTTCTGGGTTTTTATCATCAAAAGTTCTATCCCAATCTTCGTTAGAGCTTGTGAGCATTTTTTGAGGATCATATCCTAAATGAGCTGCATCACCGTATGAATATCTGCCAAACCACAGTTCGGCAACCTCATCATCCTTAATCCAGTCAACTATTCTTTTGACATCATCTCTAGTTATTTTACTTAATTCTATCTTTGGATACTTCATAAATTAAATTATTTTCAATATTCATTGTATTATATTTGTTAATAAAACTTAATGATTTAAGAATGAGAGGTAATTTTGAGAGCAGCTGTACTCTACGAAGTTGGAAAAAAATTAGAAATCAAAGATTTAAATATTGATAAACCAAAAGATGGTGAAGTTCTGATTGATATGAAAGCTGCTGGTGTTTGTGCAAGTGATCATCACGTAATTCATGGCCAAATACCTTACCCAACCCCAATCGTATTGGGTCATGAAAATGCTGGAATAGTTGAAGAAATAGGTAAAAACGTAAATGGAATAAAAGTAGGGGATTCCTGCATAATGTCATTCGTTTCTAGTTGCGGAAAGTGTGTTTATTGTCGAACCGGGCTCGCAAATCATTGCTCTAGGCATTTTTCTGACCCTAAAGTTCAGCATAAATTATTTGGAGATACATTCAGGATCCATGATGAACAAGACAATGGTATTTTTCAAATGAATAAATTGGGTGGATTTGCAGAAAAACAAGTTGTTCCAGCTGATTCTCTTTTAGTAATTCCTAAGGAAGTTCCACCAGAAGTAGCTGCTTTAATAGGTTGCTGTGTAACTACAGGCTTTGGAGGGATAGTTAATCTGGATAATATTAAAACAGGTTCTACAGTAGCTGTTTATGGGTGTGGTGGTGTTGGTCTAAATATCTTAGAAGGTGCAAAAGCACTAAATGCAAATAAAATAATTGCAGTTGATATTTCAGATCATAAGCTAGAATTCGCATATAAATTTGGTGCCACTCACGTAATAAATGCAAATAATGAAGACCCTGTTGAAAAAATTAAAGAGATAACAGGTGGCGGTGTTGATTATTCATTTGACTCATTTGGTAGCTCAAAAATTATGAAACAAGCTGTTGAGAGTTTAGGTAGAAGAGGTACTGCTGCACTTGTAGGTTTGGCTAATCCAAAATCAGATGTAGACATTAACATGGTTGATTTAGTTAGAAATGAAAAAAAAATAGTAGGTAGTTTCTACGGGTATGCATCACCATTGGTTACTATGAAAAAAATTGTCGATATGTATCTTACAGGGAAGATCAATATTGATAGTCTTGTAAGAAAGAAATTTGCCTTAGATGAAATAAATGAAGCTTTTGAAGATATAGATAAAGGTGAAGATGGAAGAGGAGTTATAGTTTTTTAAATTTCAAAAGGGGATATAATTAAAATATAATAAATTCAATAGGAGAATCAGTTGCTTGAAAATTATTTTGAAAATTATGCCATTCTGGGTTTTTACCTGATTATTTCTATTACAGTTCCTATTGGAATGATAACTCTTTCTAGGTTAGCTCAATTTGTAAAAGTAAGACCTAGCAACCCTTCTGAACTGAAAGAAAGTATGTATGAGTGCGGTATGAAGCCTGAAACTGAAAGGTGGCAAGGTTTCAATATAAAATATTATTTCTATGCCCTGATGTTCGTAATTTTTGATGTTGAAACAATATTTCTATTTCCATGGGCATCTAAGTATGGAGTATGGAGCAAAGAATTTGGAATTGCTTTTTTCTTATCTATGTTTATTTTTTTATTTGTTGTAACAATTGGTTATGTATATGCATGGAAAAAAGGAGACCTTGAATGGAATTAAATGAAAAAGATTTCAATTACCCTTTATATTCTCAGACATCTGAAATAGACATTGAAGAAGGTGACGTTATTAATAAGATGAAAAGGGAAAATATTAAAGAAATTCCTGTTGATGACCTTAGTAGTAATGATGAGTTAAAAAAATCAGCCTTTGTTACCTCTGTAGATTTTTTACTTAATTGGGCAAGAAAATCTTCTATATTTCCAGCTCAATTTGGGCTTGCTTGTTGTGCTTTCGAAATGATTGCTTCTGCAGCATCAAGATTTGATTTAGCAAGATTTGGCGCTGAAAGATTTTCTGCATCTCCTAGGCAGGCAGATTTGATGATAGTTGCTGGTACGGTAACTTGGAAGATGGCACCAGCAATCAGAACGATGTACGATCAAATGTCTGATCCAAAATGGGTAATCAGTATGGGGGTTTGTGCTACAAGTGGAGGCCCATACTATGATTCATATTCTGTAGTTCCAGGTGTAAATAAGATAGTTCCTGTTGATGTTTATGTTCCTGGATGTCCACCAAGGCCAGATGCCTTACTTTATGGCCTTATGCAATTGCATGAAAAAATTAGGAGATATTCATTAAAAGGAAAGTCTGCAGGAAATAATGACTAAAGAGCTCACTGGGAATGAAATTAAATCTACCTTAAATGATAAATATCATAATTTAATTAATTCAATTGAAAATGATCATGTTGTTTTAAAAAATGATAAAGAAAAACTGTTGAGTTTTTTTGAAGATCTAAAAAATGAGAAAAAATTTAATTTATTAAGCTCTGTAACTTCTGTTGATTATTTAAGCAAATTTGTAGTTGTTTATCATTTCACTTCAATTGAAAAAAATGAATCCTTAGTAATTAAAATACCATGCGGTGAATCTAGAACAGAACCATCTGTGATTAGCGTAACAGGTATATGGAGAGGTGCCGAATTACAAGAGAGAGAAATTTATGATTTAATGGGTATTTATTTTGATAATCACCCAAATATGAAGAGGTTATTGTTATGGGAAAATTTTGATGGTCATCCACTTAGAAAGGACTTTGTGAATTAATGAGCACTGAATTAGTAACTATGAATATAGGCCCAATCCATCCGAGTACTCATGGAGTATTTAGGATGAGGGTTACTTTTGATGGAGAAACTATTATCGATGCTGAACCAATAATCGGCTATCTGCATAGAGGCTCAGAAAAATTAGCAGAAGAAAGAACATACACTCAAATTGTTACTTTAACTGACAGAATGGATTACACGGCATCCATGACAAATAATCAGGCCTATATATTATCTGTTGAAAAATTAGCTGGAATTAAACCAGCTGAAAGAGGAGTGTGGTTGAGAATGATTGCTGCTGAATTACAAAGAGTAGCTGCTCATTCTGTTGCGATTGGCTTCTTAATAAATGATCTTGGGGCTTGGCATACTCCGCTATTGTATTTACTTAGAGAAAGAGAAAAAATCTTAGAGCTTTTCGAGATGATGTGTGGGGCAAGAATAACTAATAGCTATTTGAGGCCTGGCGGAGTGTTTATGGATGCTCCTGATGAATTTTGGCCAGCCCTAAATAGATTTTTAGATGAAATGCCTGAAAGATTAAATGATATTGAAAATTTATTAACCGATAATGAGATTATTATAGCAAGAACTCAAAATGTTGCTGTATTAAATAAAGAAGATGCAATAAATGCATCAATCACTGGACCCATGTTGAGAGCATCTGGTGTCGATTGGGATTTAAGGCATAGAAATCCATATGATTTTTACGATAAAGTTTCTTTCAGAAGGCCTTTAGGTACTGTTGGTGATAATAATGACAGATACCTTGTTAGGTTGCATGAGATAAGGGAGAGTTTAAAAATTATTGAACAATGCTTAGACCTTATTGAGCCAGGCCCAATAAAACCTGAAGAAGTACCCTTTTTAGTAAGGCCTCCTGAAGGGGACTCATATATTCCAATTGAAGCTCCAAAAGGTGAATTGGGTTTTTACTTGGTAAGTGATGGTGGAATATCTCCTTTTAGGTGCCATGTAAGGGCACCATCCCTTATGAATTTAACTTTATTAAGAGATATGGTGATCGGGTACAAAATTGCTGACCTATTCGTTACATTTGGGTCGGTGGACGTAAATATGGGAGAGGTGGATAGATAGTGGGTCCGGCAAGAGAAAGTTTTTTATTTGAAATTGTTTTTTGTCATTTATCCAAAGATCCTACATGTGATCCTGCTAGATATATAAATCTATCTTTTATTCCTGTTGAATTAAATTGGTTAACCTTTGTTTTAACAGCATTTTTTTGGATATTTGCTTTTATAAACGCAATTTTGGTGAGTGTATTAATGCTAATTTGGGGCGAGAGAAGACTGATAGGTAAATTTCAAGCAAGACTTGGCCCAAATAGGTGGGGGCCTTTAGGTTTATTTACACCAATTGCAGATGCTATAAAAGTTATGTTCAAAGAAGACGTTGATCCATCCCTTTCTGATAAATTAATCTATGTTTTGGCTCCTATACTGATGGTAGTTCCAGTCTTTATGATTTTTCCTGTAATTCCTTATGGAGCAAAATCATTCCTTACTAATATAAGTGTAGGGGTAGTTTTTGTGCTGGCAATAACATCTATTAACAGCCTTTCGGTTTTAATGGCAGGTTGGGCTTCAGGTAATAGGTTTGCGATTATAGGGGGAATAAGAGCAGTTGCAATGCTTTTAAGTTATGAGATACCTATGGGGATATCAGCTGCTGGAGTAGTAATAATTGCTGGCTCGCTTTCTTTAAATGAAGTTATTCAAGCTCAAGTTATTCCAAACGCTATTTTTCAACCTCTTGGTTTTATTACTTTTTTAGTAGCATCAACTGCTGAACTTAATAGAAGCCCTTTTGATATAACTGAGGCTGAATCTGAATTAGTTGCTGGATACATGACAGACTATAGCAGCATGAAATTTGGACTTTTTTACTTAGGTGAATTTATGGCAACAATTGCTTCATCAGCAATTATAGTTACCTTTTATCTATCAGGCTGGAGAGGGCCATCATTTTTACCTATCCCAGGTGAATTTTGGTTTTTAGCCAAATGGATAGGTGTAATTGCAATATTTATATGGTTTAGGGCAACTTTCCCAAGATTAAGAATTGATCAAATTATGTCATTGGCATGGAAGGGTTTGTTTGAATTGAGTTTAATTAATATCTTGGTAATAGCCTTTATGATGGCAATTTGGCCAGATCCATCGATGTCGCAATTATTTATTATGACAGGTATAAACTGGGTAGTATTTATTGGTTCTGTTTATATTTTTGGAAAAATATTGAGCCCTGACCTAACTGGTAATAAGATAGATAAAAGAAAAGTAGTTTACGGATTGGATTAAGATGTTTGGTATAGGATTATTAAAAGGACTTTTTACAACATTAAAAAATTTATTTGGGCCAGTTTTTACTGTTCAATATCCTAATAAAAAAGTTGGCTTTTTAGGAGCTTTGAAATTTCATAAAAAATCACCGGCTAAGTTTATAAAATCTCAACCTAAAGATTTTTTAAAATCATTAGCTGGAATGCATGAAGTCCCTGAATACCCTGATCAGGCAACAAGATTTAGGGGTCAAGATTTTAATTGGTTTGAAGATAGGTGTACAGGTTGTGCAAGTTGTGCAAAATATTGTCCACTTGGTATTATAAAAATTGAAACCACACCTAGTTCAAGAAATGAAAAAGAAGGCTCTTCTTATGATATTGATGTATTTGATATTGACATAGGAAGATGTATGTTTTGTGGGCTGTGTGTAGAAGCATGCCCTTTTGATGCTTTGCACATGGGAAGTGGTTTTGAAAGAGCAAATGAAAAGAGGGATGGTTTAGTTATACCGGTTGATGAATTAAGAACTGCGATTAAAACACCAAGCACTTGGTTTAGGCCACAAATTGAAAATAATAAATTTAAACCTGAAAAAGGCAATGCTGAGATAAAAGATTATAGAGATATTGGAAGGCATGAAAAACCATCAAATGACGAATTAACAGAAAGATGGGTAAATGAAAGATAAAGAAAATGTTGATTGATGCTATTTTTTATTTAATTGCTTTCCTTCTGCTTGTGTCTTCATTTTTAGTACTTTTTTCTTCAAATATTTATAGATCCGCAATATTTTTAGCTTTTTCTATGCTGAGTTTTGCTGGACTATATTTTTTGTTAAGCGCTGAATTTATAGGTGTAATACAAATTCTTGTTTACGTTGGCGCTGTATCTGTATTAATTGCACTATCAGTTATGTTAGTAAGAGATATTGAAAAAAGTACCGAGAGTAATAAGTATAAAATTACTTCAAACATATTAATTGCCTTAATTATAATTTTAATTTCATCATTTTTTATTAATTATGACTGGAATTCTTATAGTGATAATATTCTAAATTCTTCAAACTGCTTACTTTCGCAATGTGCAAACAATCCGGGAATACTTGTTTCCAGTACAGATTGGATTGGTAAGCTAATTACAGCAGACTATATAATTGCTTTCCAATTGACCGGCCTCATATTACTTTCTTCTTTAATAGGTGCGTTAGCATTGCTCAGAATAAGGATGGGTGGAAATGACGCTGACTAATATAATTTTATTATCTTGGATTGTTTTTTTTATTGGATTATATGGCTCTTTAACAAAAAAAAGTGCTGTGCTTGTTGTGATAAGCCTTGAATTAATGTTTAATGCTGTTGCTTTAAGCTTTGTAACTTTTTCAAGGTTTGCACCCGGAGGTTTGCTAGGCCTTACGGACGTTACAAATGTGTTGTCTGGCCAAATAATGGCAATATTTATTATTGCAATTGGAGCTGCAGAAGCTGCTTTAGCTCTATCAATAGTTATTGCTATGTATAGGGAAAAAAATACTATCGAATTTACTGAAACTATTGAGATTAAAGAAAATAATGTGGATTGATTACAAAGAAGTTGAAAATTTATTAGCTGCTGAAATGTGGAAATCACTACTAGAAGGTGAAGGTCTTCCTGCAAAAATTTTACCTGTAGATGGTATTTTAGAATGGTCTGAAACGTCTAAATTTAGGTTAATGGTACCTAAAGGTAGAGAACATGTTGCTGATGAAATTTTAAGGAAATTATAATGTCTAATAATGAAATTGTTTGGTTAGTATTAATAGTCCCTTTTATGGCCTTTTTAATTAACGGATTTATTACATTATTTACTAGGTTTAAAAATTCTCATTTTTCTGGATACTTAAATGTAACTTCAATTGGCATCTCATTAATTTTAAGTCTCTATTTAGTAGCAACAGGACTGGATAAAAATTTTGATTACCAAACTGCTTCATTTCAGTGGATTTCATTTGGTTTATTTGAGATAACAATGGCAATAATGTTAGATGAATTAACCTTAATCATGATAACTGTGGTTACAGCAATAAGTTTTCTGATTCAAATTTATTCACTTTCATATATGAAGCATGATGACGGGTATTCTAGATATTTTAGTTATATGGGGCTTTTTACCACAGCTATGCTGGGGTTAGTGACTGCAAGAAACTTAATTCAATTATTTATTTTTTGGGAATTGGTTGGGGCCACATCTTATTTACTTATTGGTTTTTGGTACAAAAAACAAAGTGCAATAAAAGCAGCAAAAAAAGCTTTCCTTATGACGAGAGTTGGTGATTTTGGGTTAATTACTGGTATTTTGCTTATAGCTAAAGAAGGGTCTCAATATTTAGATATAACTCAATTATATTTAGGTGTTCAAAATGGCCTATTTACTGACAACCTTATTTTCCTTGTTGGATTTCTTATAGTTATAGGCGCAATTGGCAAGTCAGCTCAATTTCCTCTCCATAATTGGCTGCCGGATGCTATGGAAGGACCTACGCCTGTTTCTGCGCTTTTGCATTCAGCAACAATGGTAACAGCAGGAGTATTTATAATTGGCAGGATTTACCCGTTAATTGAATATTCTGAAAATTTAGGACAATTAATAAGTTATGTAGGTGCATTTACACTTATTTTTGCAGCTTCAATGGCAATTGTGAGCAATGATATAAAAAAAGTTTTGGCTTACTCCTCAATTAGTCAATTAGGGTACATGTTTTTAGCATTGGGAGTAGGATCTTATGGGGCTGCATTTTTACACCTTTTTGCCCATGCGTGGTTCAAGGCCCTCTTATTCCTTGGGGCAGGTTCCGTTGGTCATGCTGTCCATACCTTTGATATGAATTTGATGGGCGGATTAAGAAATAAAATGAAAATAACATATATAACAATGCTTTTAGGCACAATAAGTTTAATAGGAATATTCCCTCTTTCAGGTTTTTGGAGCAAAGATGAAATATTAATAGGTGTAAAATCTGAATCATATATTTTGCTCATTGTTGCATTAATTGGAGTCATTATGACTGCTTTTTATATGACAAGAATGATGGCAAAAACTTTTTTTGGAGAATTTAAAGGGGGCCACGATAAAATTAAAATAGAAGATCTTCATGAAAGTCCAAATTTAATGACATACCCTATGATAGTTCTTGCAATTCCATCAGTGATTATAGGATTTATATTTAGCTCACCCATTGATTTGGGCGTTATTGAAAAGCATTCCATGGTTTCATTTCTTGATCACAATAAGTTGGTGTTCCCTAATTACGAATACCATACTTTTAAATTCGATATTATGATTGCATCTGTTTCATCTTTACTGGCTTTTATTGGTATAACATTCTCGATTTTAAATTTTAAAAAATATAAGTTAAATATTAAGCCTATTAATAAATTGATATCTAATAAGTATTACCTTGATTACTTATATGAGACTCTAATTACTGAAAAATTATTTTATAAGTACTTTTCTAGTTTATTCAGTTATATAGAAAAAAATATAATAGATAATTTTAGTTACAAATTAACTAGTTCTTTAAGATGGATGGCTAATAAAATTTCTATTTCACAAAATGGTCAATTGCAATTGCAAAGTATAACTTTTATTGTTGGATTCTTAATTATTTTAATTCCCTATTTAATTTACTTAGGATTAGGTGGTAATTGATGCCAGGCGGAACACTATCTTTTTTAATTTTCTTTCCAATAATTGCAGGTTTATTTATTGGGATAGCTTCTTCAAATAACTTTATTAATAAAAATATTAAGGTTTTAGCTTTATTGGTTACTTTTTTGGAAATGGTCTTATCTATTCTTCTCTATTTTAGTTATGACAAAGATAATGGTGGATTTCAATTTATTGATTATTTTGATTCGTGGATACCATTTGAATCTTTTAGGGCTCAATATCTTGTAGGTGTTGATGGTTTGAGTGCCCCCTTAATTTTACTGACAGGAATTTTAGGTTTTTGTGCTGTTATTGCTTCATTAAAAATTAATTTCAGAGAACGTGAATATTTTATGTGGTTATTAATCTTGCAAGGGGTGGTTACAGGGGTATTTTCATCTCTAGACTTGCTACTCCTTTTTGTCTTTTGGGAGGCAGAATTAATTCCAATGTATTTCTTAATTTCAATTTGGGGTTCTGGAAAAGCTCATTATTCAGCTATGAAATTCTTAATATTTACATTAACATCTGGAGCCTTTTTATTGATAGGTATTTTGTCTATATATTTTGCTACAGGCACATTTGTTATGTATGACATAAATGAATTAGATTTGCCTGGAATATCAAGTTCATCCTTTGAAATTTTAATTCCATCTCTTGTTATTTTTCTAATATTTTTTATTGGTTTTGCTATAAAGCTCCCCCTTTTCCCTCTTCATAGTTGGTTGCCAGATGCTCACACCGATGCCCCCACAGCTGTGAGCATTATGCTTGCAGGTGTTCTTTTGAAAATGGGAGGGTATGGATTGTTAAGAATAAATGTTGATATTTTTAATATAGTAGACCCTTCTATACTTTTAGAATTATCACCATACATAGCATTATTGGGCGCAGTAAGTGTAATTTATGGTGCAATTCTTACTATACGTCAGACAGATTTAAAGAGATTAATCGCTTTTAGTAGTGTAAGTCATATGGGTTATATAATTTTAGGCATATCTTCCTTTAATGCCTTTTCTTCTCTTGGTTCAACTGAAGGTTTAGGAGGTGTAGCACTTCAATTATTTACACATGGAACTATTACTGGGCTTGCCTTTTACTTAGTCGGGCTCACTTATGAAAGAACCCATACTAGAAACATACCTCACTTAGGGGGGCTAGCTATAAAAATGCCATTAATAACAACCTTCTTTATTATTGCTGGATTCGCAAGCTTAGGCTTACCAGGGTTAAGTGGTTTTGTAGCTGAATTAATGATATTTGTTGGGACATTTAAATTGGGTGGGTTATGGGCAATTTCAACATTAATATCAGTATTTGGAGTTGTTTTGGCTGCAGGATACACATTATGGATGATACAAAGAGCATATTTAGGAAATGGCGTCCCAGAAGGAAGCCCTGTTATGAAGGATTATGACAATTTAACAGATTTGAATAAAATTGAACTTATTGGGGCTATAATTTTAACCTTAACAATAGTTGGGGTTGGTGTTTACCCTTCTATAGTGACAGATCTCTTTAGTATAGGAATAGGAGAGATATTTCTCAGATGATTAATTTTAATGAAATATTATCCCTGACACCAGAAATAATAATAGTTTTTTTTGCTTTTATAATCATCATAATTGACTTAATTCTAGGAAAAAAAGTAAGACCTTCAGACATTGCTTCTATTGGGATTGCCTCATCATTAATATTTACTATTTTGATGTATAGCAACATTATTAAATTTGAAGATAATTTTAGTAGCCCTTACTCCTCAGTAATTTCAATAGATAAGTATTCAATGTTATTTAAAATTGTAATTTTATTACTTTCATTATCCATATCAACAGTCGGTAAAGAACTTTTAAGTAAATCTATTAAACTAAGATCTGAGTTTTGGGGATTATTCATGATTTCCTTAAGCGGAATGATGATGCTTACTTCTTCTTCTGAAATGATTACTGCGTGGGTAGCACTTGAACTAACTTCATTGCCATTAATTGGCATGCTTTCACTAAATAAAAAGAGCCATTCGTTAGAAATATCTTTTAAATATTTGATTCTAAGTGCAACTAGTTCTGCAATTATTCTTATGGGTATTTCTCAATTATATGGGTTATCAGGATCAACATTATTTAGTGAAATAATTCCTTTAGGCAATTCTCTTAATGGAAGGTTTTTATTTGAAGATTCTTCTCAATTACTATTAATTTTTTCAGTTATTTTAATTATTTCTGGGTTCTCATTTAAGATTGCTTCTTTCCCATTTTTCACTTGGGTCCCAGATGTTTACCAAGGATCACCCTCGCTGGTGACACTGTATTTATCAGTTGTTAGTAAAATAGCTGGCTTTTCAATACTTATAAGATTTTTATTTGAATCAGTTAATATTGATGTATTTTCTAACATAACTCTCTTTATTGCATTAATATCCTGTGCCTCAATGTTTTATGGGAATATTATGGCAATTAGGCAAAATAACTTAAAGAGACTCTTTGCTTATAGTACTATTGCTCACGCTGGTTACATTTTAATTGGAGTAGCCTCTCTTCAGCTCAATGGAAATGATGGTAGTTTTTCTGGAATAAATTCTACTATTTTTTATTTAATTTCATATGGAATTACAAATTTGACTGCATTTTTAAGTATGATTTCTTTATCGAGATATGTTAATTCATATGATATTAATGATTTTAAAGGATTGGGAAGTTTTCAAAAATATCAATCTTTAATATTTTCAATTTCTCTAATTTCACTTTTAGGTATTCCTGCGACAGTTGGTTTTATGGGTAAAGCGTTTATTTTTAGTGGGGCTATATCCAATGATTATTTTTGGTTGGCATCATTTGGAATAATTAATTCTCTAATCTCAGCATATTATTATATGAGGATTGTAAAAGTTCTCTTCGTAGATAAAAATGAAAATAATTTTTCTGAAATTAAATTCCCAAGATTAAAATTTATTACATCAATTGGAGCTATATTAATTATAACTTTGGGGTTGGCTCCATTTGCATTATTGAGTATAGTTGAAAGCGCTTTAAATACAATTTTATAAAATGGATAAATTTTTTACACCAAACATTGTTGCAATTTTGTTTAATGAAAAATTAAGCGAATCTGAACAATTGGCAAATAAGATAAAAAACGATCTTAGGGACGAC
>JACETA010000018.1 GCA_013911545.1 Chloroflexota bacterium
ATCCATAAAAGACGAAATTAAAATTATTGTTGCTGAAGTTGAAGGAAATCCAATAGATAATGATTCATTTGAAAGATTGAAAAGATTTTTTGAAGAAAATAATAATATCCAATTTGTAAAACTAGTAAGAAATCCAATTTCATTACGGGAAAGAACGATTTGGTATTTAAAAAATAATTTTCTCCATAAGTCTCTTACCTTCAGATTTAATGAAATGAATAATTTTATAACCCATAAAAGGTATAAAGATATAACCAAAACTAGTATAAAAAAGGAAGATACTCAATACTTGTGGAATTCAGATATATGGCCTAGATATCTTGGATTTCCTTTCCCGAAATCAAAAATGTTATTTAAATTTATTTTTTCGATTTTCACATCATTTATATTTAGTAAAAATAGAATTATTGAAAATAATTTTAAAAATTTAAACCCAGATTTATTAATTCTTGGAGATATTCAAAGTCCAGTAAGTTTTAGTTATTCAAATTATGCAAAAAAATATAAAGTAAAAACTGTTGGCAGTGTGAGAACATGGGACCATTTAACAAAAAATGGTCCTGTAATAAAAAATCTTGATGAATATTGGGTATGGAATCCGGTAATGAGAGAAGAGTTAATAAAATTTCATAATATTAATGATAGTAAAATCTTTGAAATAGGCTCTCCTCAATTTGATTACTACCTGAACAATGAAATTGATGATGAAAATTTAATTGAATATTTTAATATCAAAAAAACTAATGAAGAATTTTCAATAGATGATGAAACATCAGTTATATTTTTTGCTACAAATAGGCCTCATAGAGGGATAGGGGAAGAATCTATTATTCATCATATTTGTGAAAACATTGCACTAGGCATTTACCAAGCTAAGGACATATCTCTTGTATTAAGATCTCACCCCCATGACAAAACTTTTATGGAAAGGTTTAAAGAATTTAAAAAATACCCCTTTGTTAGATTATTTAATTCCTCGCAAATTAGTAATTTTGACCCAATTGAATTTAGGGACGACATGATTAAAGTTAATTTGCTTTTAAAAAAATCAAAATTAGTTATTTGCGGGCAAAGTACATTTGCTATTGACTCAGCATGCACAGACACTCCAATAATTAATATTTCTTTTGAAGGAGATGTAAATATAAATGAGAAATTATCAGTTAAAAATAGATACAACGTTGACCATTATCAAAAACTTATTTCATACAATGGTACTAAATTAGTTGATGATTTTGATTCTTTGGATAATTCTATTGAAGAGTACCTTATAGATCCTGCAATAGATAATGATGGCAGGAAATTGATATCAAAAAAATTTGCAGGTTTTTCTGATAAATCTTCATCAGAAAAGATAACAGAAAGAATTTTAAAAATTTTAGATGGTGGCAACGGGAGGATTTGAACCTCCGACCTAGGCCTTATGAAGACCCCGCTCTAACCCCTGAGCTACGTTGCCGGCACGAGAAAATAGTTTAGGTAGGTATTTAATCTAAGTCAATATTAGATCTATTACTGACGAGAATAATCTCCACTAGAACCACCATATTTTTCTAGTAGCTTTATATCAGTAATGTATGCAGACTTATCAACAGCTTTGCACATATCATAAATTGTTACACATGTAATTGATACACCTGTAAAAGCTTCGATCTCGACACCGGTTTTCCATTCAGCTTTGGTTGTGCATTTAACTTCTAGCCCAGGTAATTCTTCATTGACATCAATTTCAATTTTAATTTCACTTAAAGGAATAGTGTGGCAAAGCGGAATTAGTGTTGGAGTAGATTTTACTGCTGTAATTCCAGCAGTCCTAGAAAGTGTAAAGATATCTCCTTTTTTTAATTCACCTTTTTTTATTATCTCTAATGTTTCTTTTTTCATAACTACTTTTCCTGAAACTACAGCAACCCTAGAGCTTATCTTTTTTTCTGAGACATCTACCATCTTTATTTTTCCTTCAGAATCAAGGTGTGACAATTCTGTAGAATTATTTTTTTTTAGCTTAACTATGGCATCTACTGCTAATTTATCAGCAATATCATTATATTTGTCTCCAGAATGACCTTTAACCCATTCCCATTGAATATCTCTTCCATCTAATAATTTATCAAGAACATCCCATAGGTCATTATTTGCATTTCTTTTCCAGTTTTTAGTTACCGTATTTATGACATAGGTGCTGTCAGAATAAATTTTAATATTATTTTTATTATTAACTTTTTCCAGGCTTTTTATAACAGCCGTAATTTCCATTCTGTTATTAGTAGTTTCTGGGTCTGAACCAAATATTTTTTCTTCTTTGCCAGAATCATAAATTATTACCGCCCCCCATCCTCCAACACCTGGATTTACTGAACATGCCCCATCCGTGTAAATATTAATCATGCCGATTTATATATGTCCATTATTTCCCTCATTAAAGAAACTCCTTCAGAAAATGGTCTCTGAAATGAATTCCTTCCAACTATTGAACCAAACCCTCCGCCTTTTACAATTTCTCTAATTTCACTAAGAATTTCTTTTTTTTCTTTTGCTGCCCCTCCAGAAAAAATCACTATTCTTTTGCCGTTAAATGAAGATTGTATGCAATGAGAAATTCTGTCTGAAAGATTTTCTAATTTTACATTATGTTTAGTTAAAATATTTAAAATATCTTTCTTGCTGACATGAGAGGTGGGGGGTTTAATTTTTATAATATTTGCTCCCATTTGGGCTGCAATATGTGCGGCATAACTTACAACATCAAAAGCGGCTTCATCCTCTTTGTTTAAATTACCACCTCTAGGATAACTCCAAACCACTACAGCAAGTCCCTTAGATTTTGCTTCAATAGTAATTTGTCGTAATTCTGAATACATTTTTGGAGATGAATTAGAACCTGGATATATTGAAAACCCAACTGCCGCACAACCTAGCCTTACTGCATCATCGACTGAGGAGGTCATTACTTGAATCGGATCTTCGCTATAAAGAGAATCAGAATTATTTAACTTAAGAATTAAAGGAAGTTGTTTGGAATATTTTTTAGCACCATGTTCTATAAAACCAAGTGGAGCAGCATAAGCATTGCAGCCAGCTTCAATAGCAAAATTAAAATGATAATCTGGATCAAATGCATCAGGGTTAGGAACAAATGATTTTGAAGGACCATGTTCAAAACCTTGATCAACAGGAAGTATTACTAACTTTCCTGTACCTGCAAGGTAGCCAGTGTTTAGTAGTCTTTCTATATTTTCCTTAGTGCCTTCATTTTCATGGCCATACCAAGAAATTATTTCATCTACTCTTTTTGAATTTTTCATAATTTTACTTCCTCAGGATGCAATTATAAGAAATTTAGTTTAATTTAATATATAGCAAAACTTGATTAAAAAAAATAAATGAATCTTATTAATTATTTAAAAAAAGAATTATCTGAAAAAAGTGAAGAAAATTTAGAATTAATTAGCTTAATTTGTTCAATTGCTGATTCAACAATAGATATTGCAAATGACACAAGAGTTACTGGCCTTAAACAAATAAGGGGTTCTGCAAATAAAATAAATGTTCAGGGCGAAGAAGTACAGTTGCTTGACCAAATAGCAAATGAAAAGCTTATAAATTCTCTTACTAATAATAAATCTTGTGCTGGGTATGCTAGTGAAGAAATAGAAAGCCCAATTATTTTTAATACAACATCAAGATTTATGGTTGTTGCTGACCCTTTAGATGGATCATCAAATATTTCAGTCAACATGCCAATAGGGACTATTTTTGGAATAATAAGAAATACTGATTATGGGGTTTCAAGTTTTAATAAATCTGGGCGATATTTTATAAGTGCAGGATATTCACTATATGGCCCATCTGACATTTTTTTAATATGTATAAATAACAAGGTAAGCGAATTTACATTAGATCCTGAAAAAAATGAGTATCATTTATCAAGAGATAACATTAAAGTCCCTAAAAATGGATCTATTTACTCAGTTAACGAGGGTAACTTTGTAAGCTGGGAAGATAATATAAAGAAATGGGTTTTAAATAATAAAAATCCAACTGGATCATCTAGTAAAAAAAAGAAATTGAGATATGTTGGATCATTAGTTGCTGATGCACACAGAACATTAATTAATGGGGGCATTTTTGCATATCCACCTGACAAAAGTAACTCAAATGGAAAATTAAGGTTAATGTATGAGGCTAATCCACTTGCATTAATATTTACTTCAGCTGGTGGTAATGCTGTTTCAATGGACAAAGAAATCCTAGATATTGAACCAGAAAGTTTTCATCAAAGAACTCCTCTCATACTTGGATCAAAAGAGGATATTGATGAATTTCTTAACTTTACAACCAATGGAAGGAGCTCATTCAAAGAAACTCCAGAGGTTAGCCCAATATTCAAATGGGATAAAAACAATATCAATAAACTAAGATCAAAACTCGGGCTTAATAGGTCTAAATTTGGTAAAAAAGTGGGTGTTACAAGAGGGACTGTATTAAGGTGGGAATCTGGAGAAGTTTCTCCAAACTTAAGCAATAATAAAGCGCTAGATAGTATTTATCTTTCAACAAGAAATGATTTACTATCTAATCCTTTGGACAATTAATTTATCCGCCAGTTTGAAACATCTCAATTTTATTTTTAATCTCTGATTTCATGTTTGACCGATCTAAAGAATACTTATCATTTCTCAATATCCATACTTTTGTAATCTCATCAGTTATTTCTTGTTCTGTCTTCCTACCCCTTAACAAAGACTTTAAATCGATGCCATTATTTGAAAAAAGGCACGTTACTAGCTTGCCGTCAGCTGTAATTCTTGCTCTAGTACAATTATCACAAAAAGGATTAGTAATTGATGAAATAAAGCCAATTTCACCCTTTTTATCCAAGAAACTATACCTTTCTGAGGTCTCAGAAGGATAATTCTTTTCAATTGACTTAATATTATATTTTTTTGAAATAATTTCCTTAATATTCTTTGAACTGAAAACATTTTTCTTATCCCATGAGTTCAAAGTACCTACATCCATGTACTCAATAAATCTTAAAATATGATTTTTTGATCTTGAGTAATCAACAAGATCTATAATGCTACTTTCGTTAACACCTTTTTTTATAACCGAATTTATTTTTATATTTTTAAACCCAACTTTAACTGCTTCATCTATACCTTCTAAAACATTACTGACTTTGAAATTTTTTCCACTCATTTCTTTAAATATTTTATCGTCTAAAGTATCCAGACTAACAGTAAGTCTTTTCAAGCCTGATTCGTATAATTCATGAGCAAATTTCTTTAATAAATACCCATTTGTTGTCATTGCAATATCGACATTTTTATTTATTGAATGGATAGAATTAATTAAATCTACAACATTCTTTCTTACTAAAGGCTCACCGCCTGTAATTCTGATTTTATTAACACCTAAAGATATAAAAATTTTGGACAACCTTACAATTTCCTCAAATGAAAGTATCTTGTCTTTTTTTAGAAACTCAAAAGCCTCTCCATATAATTCTTCTGGCATACAATATCTGCACCTAAAGTTACATCTATCAGTAACTGATATCCTTAAATCTTTTAATTCTCTACCAAATTTATCGTTCATTTATAAATATCTTTTTAATCATTTTCATTGTTGCTTCAGATCTGTGACTGATATCATTTTTAATTCTATCCCCCAGCAAACTCATTGTCTTATTGTATCCTAATGGGATAAAAATTGGATCATAACCAAAACCACTATCTCCAGAGGTTTCTGTTGCTATAAAGCCTTCACAATAACCAATAAATTCATATACAGTCTCTTCATTAAGATTTAATAATTTTATACAAGAGACGTACCTAGCTTTCCTTTTTTTTTGCTTGACCCCCGACAGGCTATTTAAAATCATTTTATTTCTCTCATATGTACTAATATCTCCTCCATAACGAGCTGACTTAATACCGGGTTTGCCACCCAAAAAATCAATTTCAATCCCAGAATCTTCAGATAAGAGGAAAATATTTGAATTATTTGTATCTACTAAATTCCTCAACTTTGAAAAATAATAATCTAATTTTATTTGAGCATTTTCAGAAAAAGTAATGCCATTTTCAACCGGCTCATCAATAATATTGTATTTTTTTAAATTAAATATATTTATATTTACTTTGTTCATCAAATTTTGAAATTCTTTGATTTTTCCATTGTTATGAGTAGCTAAAATTAGCTCCTTATTTTTCATTTTTTTATTATCCATTTAATTTAAGGCTATTTTTAATTGATTTCAGTCACCGATAATGCTATATTTTTTTTAGCTTTATTTTTGATTAAATTATACTAAAAAAGTATAAGCTGAGAGATTTAAGGAAATTTAAAGAGAGATGATATCAAAACTACCTAAATATTTAGCCATTTTCTCAATGATGTGGTTGTTCATTATTTCTTGTAGCCCTCAGCATCAACAAAGTACGTTTGCTAACGCCGGCCCTGTTGCTCAACAACAATCTAATCTTTATTACCTCATGTTTTGGATTGCAGCACTAATATTTGTTTTAGTTCAAGGGGCATTAATATTTGCTTTACTTAATTTTAGAAGAAGGGAAAAGCCAATTCCTGGTAGTGATTTTACAGTTCCTGACATTCCACCTAAACAGGTGCATGGAAATACTAGATTAGAAATCATATGGACAATAATTCCCGCATTAATTTTAATTATAATTGCTGTTCCAACTGTCCAAACAATTTATGATACATATGAGCCCCCTGAAAATTCTGACCCTCTGGAAGTTGTTGCTATGGGCCATCAATGGTGGTGGGAATTTAGATATCCTGATGAAGGAATTGTAACTGCGAATGAATTGTATGTTCCTACTGACAGACCTGTAAGGGTTACTCTTCAAAGTCAAGATGTTATTCATAGTTTTTGGGTTCCTCAAGTTGCAGGAAAAAAAGATACTGTGCCCGGAAATACAAATGTAATGTGGCTTCAAGTAGACGAACCAGGAAATTATTCTGGTCAGTGTGCTGAATTCTGTGGTGTAGCACATGCAAGAATGAGATTTAGAGTAATCGCTGAAGAAGAAACGGATTTCAACAATTGGTTGGAATCAATGAAAACTCCTCCGAAAATGGATACCTCTGAAGGATATGGGCTTTTTCTTGCTCATTGCAGCATGTGTCACAGTATAGATAGCTATAATGAAGGTTCTTATGAAAAAGAGCTGACTATGCAGGACGAAAGATGGGACGATTGGTATTTTAATCAAGAAGAATCTGTAAGAGTTTCAGCACCTAACCTTACACACTTAGGTATTAGAACAATGATTGCAGCAGGTCAAAAAGATATGACTAAAGAGAATCTAATTGCTTGGATAAAAGATCCTTCAGAATTTAAGAGAGGAACAAGAATGCAATCAGTTGCAAGTGTGTATAAAGGCGGTCCAGCAAAATTAGAAGATTATGAAATTGAAGCAATTGCAGATTACTTGCTTGCTCAAATTCCTGATGGATGGGGAGTAGTTAAGTCAGGAAGTGAAGCTGAAGAAGAGGTAGAGGCTCTAGTCTGGAATACTCCTGAAGAGCATGGAGAGTATCTATTCGTAAATCAAGGTTGTGCAGGTTGCCATTCTTTGAACGAAGATGAGGTAATTGTAGGCCCAAGTATGTACGGATTAATTGATAGGTCAGCAGGCAAGGTTTCTGGCTTATCAGCTGAAGAATACATCTACCAATCAATTGTTTACCCTAACGAATATATTGTCGAAGGCTACCCTGCAAATGTGATGCCTCAAATATTTATTAATCTAGACGAAGAAGAGTTGCAGGCTCTTGTTTCGTACTTAAAAACAATAAAGTGAATGATAGAATAATTATAGGAGATAATTAAATGACAACAATTTCATACCCAACTTTAATACCTAGGCCAAAAGAATATGTGTCTGGTGTTTGGTCATGGCTTACAACTGTTGATCACAAAAAAATTGGAACAATGTACGGTGTTATAGCATTTTTTTGGTTTCTTGTTGGTGGGATAGAAGCTCTTCTAATTAGAATACAATTAGCAGGGCCGGAGGGTAAATTTTTAACTCCAGAAGTTTATAACCAAGTTTTTACTATGCACGGCACAACCATGATATTCCTTGTTGTGATGCCCCTTAGTGCAGCATTCTTTAACTGGATGGTTCCCCTAATGATCGGTGCAAGGGATGTAGCTTTTCCAAGGCTAAATGCTTTTAGTTTGTGGGCTTTTTTATTTGGAGGAATCTTACTTAACATTTCTTGGTTTACAGGTGAAGCTCCAAATGCAGGATGGTTTGCATATGCACCAAATACCGAGATTCCTTTTAACCCTAAAAATGGAGTAACTTATTGGATATTAGGCCTCCAAGTTCTTGGAATTGCTTCATTGGCTGCTGGATTTAACTTCCTTACAACAATTATAAATATGAGAGCACCAGGTATGTCATTTATGAAACTTCCTGTTTTTATATGGATGACAGCAGTAGTAAACGTCTTAATAGTTTTAGCTTTTCCTGTGATAACTGTTGCTTTAATCCAATTGCAATTTGATAGGCTATACGGCACGCATTTCTTTAACCCTGTAATGGGTGGTGACCCAGTTATGTGGCAACACATGTTTTGGCTTTTTGGTCACCCAGAAGTATATATTTTAATTTTGCCTGCTATGGGAATTGTCTCTGAAGTTCTGCCTACTTTTTCTAAGAAACCTATTTTTGGATACCCTTTTATTGTTTTCTCTGGAATTGGTATTGGTTTTCTTGGGTGGTTTGTGTGGAGCCATCATATGTTTACAGTGGGGTTAGGTCCTGCAGCTAACGCAGCATTCAGTATCTCAACAATGGCAATTGCTGTACCTACAGGTGTGAAAATATTTAACTGGATCGGAACTTTATGGGGAGGATCCATAAGAGTCACGCCTGCATTATTGTTTTCCATTGCTTTCATAGGAATGTTTGTAATCGGAGGTTTAAGTGGAGTTACTCATGCTGCGCCACCTTCTGATGCACAACAACAAGATACATATTATGTTGTTGCCCACTTTCATTACGTATTATTTGGTGGAGCATTATTAGGCCTTTGGTCAGGAATATATTATTGGTGGCCTAAATTTACCGGAAAATTCTTAAATGAAAAAATTGGCTACTTGCATTTTGCAATTGTATTAATTGGTTTTAATTTAACGTTCTTCCCTATGCACTGGCTTGGTTTAGACGGAATGCCTAGAAGAATAGCAACTTATCCAGAATCTATGGGATGGGAAGTTTCAAATCTTGTTGCGAGTTTAGGGAGTTTCATTCTTGGTTTTGGAGTTCTCATTTTTCTTTTTAATGTTTTCTACTCTAGCAAGGGGCCTAAAAATGCAGGTAATGATCCTTGGGATGGCCGAACACTTGAATGGTCAATACCATCACCTCCACCACATTATAATTTTGAGGTTATCCCTGAAGTTAAATATAGAGACGACTTTTGGTACCAAAAATATCCGGAACTAGCTAATAAAAGTCATGGTGGTGGTTCAGGAGTCGAAGAAAATCAAGATGGGCACTTGGAGAGTCATAATGAGCCACATATGCCAGACCCATCATATTATCCATTATTTTTAGGTTTAGGGATGACGGTAATGATTGGAGGGTTTTTACCTTTTACTGGCCATTGGGTGGTATGTGGTGTTGGATTATTTATTTTTGCATGGTCCTTTTTGGGATGGTGCTATGAACCTGTAAACGATTAATTTAGGAGATTATGTCTACTGCAACTGAAGAACATGTAAATAGCACAGGGGTTGATAATAAAAAACTCATGATGTGGATCTTTTTAGGTTCAGACTGTTTATTTTTTGGTTCTTTTATATCAACATATTTAGTTTATAGAAATAGAAGCCTTTCTGGTCCTTACCCTAATGAAATACTCGATATTCCAATAACTACCCTAAGTACATTTGTTCTTCTTATGAGCTCATTGGCTATGGTACTTGCAGTAAATTATGTTCAAAGGGGCAGTCAGGTTATTGGCAGATACTGGACCCTTGCTACTGCTCTATTAGGTTTAGTTTTTATGGGGTTCCAAGTTTATGAATTTTCTCATTTCGCACACCTTGGATTAACTCCAAGAACTAATATTTTTGGTTCTACATTTTTTACTATGACTGGCTTTCATGGTGGTCACGTTACTTTTGGAGTAATTTGGTTGGTTATTTTTGCAGTTTCAAGACTAGCTGATTCTTTTAAACAAAAAATGTTAATTATTGGTTCAGTATTTTCAGTCATTATTGCTATGTCTGGAACAATGATGACGCACACATTAGATGTAATTCCTAATGTACCATCATCAATAGCTTATTCTGTTTTTGGAATAGGGCTGCTTGGTACAATAGGGACACTTTACCTTCTAAGGTCTAGTGATAATCAAAATATTGAAAGCATTCAAAAAGAAGAAGGCAATTTAGAATTAGCAGGATTATATTGGCACTTTGTTGATATAGTATGGATTGTTATATTTACAGTTGTTTATTTAATATCTGCAAATGATGGGGCGCCCTTAATATAAAATGAAAAAGTTATTTAAAAATATTTTTAATCAGTTCTTGGGTCATAGTACAGATGGATATTTTAGAGTTCCAAATACTCAACAAGACCTTCCCGATCCTCCAAATGACACTCCTTGGGCTGGAACAGATAAGCTGGCTATAAATAAATTTAATGAATTAACAAGAAAAGATGGTCACGGCTCACCAGTATTTTACGCAATAATTGGTTTCGTTTTAGCATTAATTACGCTAGTAGAATTTCTAATTTTTTATGTTGAAAGCCTTGGTGTATTGCTAATTCCAATAATGCTTGTTTTATCTTTAATGAAATTTGTGATTGTAGTCGCATTTTTTATGCATCTAAGGTTTGATAATAAAATTTTCACATATTTATTTTTTGCCGGATTTATACTTGCTGTGGTTATATCATTATTGCTACTGATATTATTGGCAATAAAACCTTAAATTTATCCAGTAATAAAAGTTCCGCTCTTCTCTAAAATGCCCTTAATTCCGGCATCAGAAAGGTTTTTATAAGGGAGCTTATAATGCTCTAACCAAACTTCTGATAAATCACTTTGAATCTGATTTAGCGTTGTACCAATATTTTTCCTAATTAATATAACTCTGAATATAGATTCAGCCAGACTGAGGTCTGGAAGAATAAAATCGTGAGAATTTTTTTTAAATTTTGAACACAATGTTAATAACTGTTCAAGCTTTTCTGATTCTTTAATTTTTACCCCAACAGATTTTAATTTTTCTTGAAGCAAAAACTCAGCCGAATAGCCATCATTTTCAAGTTTTTCAAAATTTATTAAATATAATTTCTCTTCATTTTGCTTCTTTGTTTTTCTCTTTGCCATTTTCAATCTTCCAATATAATTACTTCTAATTGATCACCTGATTTAATCACTTTATATTCCTCAGGGCAAATTGCAAGCCCATTTGAATAAACTAAAGAGCTGAATATATTTGAATCTTGCTTATTGTAGATGCTGGCTAGATAGCCTTGCTTTTCATCTTTATTAACCATAACTCTTAAGTATGCTCTTCTACCATCTTTATTCTTTATTTCTTTATCAACTTTTGCAACTACCTTCCTTCTATGTATATTTTTTATTCCTTGCATTTTCATTAAAATAGGTCTTATAAATAATTCAAAGCAAACGTATGAGCTTACAGAATTTCCTGGAAGGCCAATATGGAATATTTCTTTATTATTTAGATTTACTTGGCCAAATGCAAGAGGTTTTCCAGGCTTCATATTTATGCCCCAAAAATTAATACTACCTTTTTCAGTGATTGCATCTCTTATTAAGTCAAAATCTCCTTTTGAGACTCCTCCAATAGTTACAATTAGGTCACTTTGATTACAATCATCATATAATTTTTCAACACCTGCCTTATTGTCAGATAGAATCTTATGCATTTTAAAATTAGCTCCAGAATTTTTAATAGCTGATGAGATCGCAAAAGAGTTTGAATCAAATATTTGCCCTTCTTTTAATTTTTCTCCAGGCATAACAATTTCATTGCCTGTAGAAATCAAGGAGACTGTAGGCTTTTTTATAACCATTACTTCATCTATGCCAAAAGATGCAATTGCACCAATAATTGGAGGTGTAATTAACATCCCAGATTCCACTACTGTCTGACCGGCCTTATAGTCCATTCCTGATAACCTTATGTTGTCACCTTTATTTACCATATCTTTAATAATCACAGAACCTGGATAGTCATCTCCTTTGTGAGGATTATTATTAGTTTTTTCAAATTGGATTACAGTATCTGCGCCATTTGGAATCCCGCTGCCTGTCATTATCCTTATTGCTTCATCTTTTTGAAGTACATAATTAGTTATAGATTCTGCTCCAACTCTTCCAACAACCTTCAATGATTTATTTTTTTCTAAATCTTCAAACCTGACAGCAAAACCATCCATCGCAGAATTATTTTTACTTGGGAGATCAAATAATGCCTTTATTTCTTTTGCTAAAACATATCCGCTGCTATCAATTAATTTCTTTTTAACCTCACCCAAGGAATTAAATTTCGAAAAAATAATTTTTTGAGCCTCTTCAACTGAAATAAGGTCTTTATTAGTTTTCTTCATATTATGCTCTAATATCAAAACTAATTTTTTTAGATAAATTACTTAAAAAAGATTTCTCGCACTCATCAATTTCTTCACCAGATAATGTTTTACCATCTGAACCGTAAGTAACTCTTACAGTAAGAGATTTCTTATTATTTCCAAGTGAATCATCTTTGTATATATCTATTACTTTTATGGCTTTTATTAAATCATTATTTAAAGTTTCATTTAAAATTGATTCTGATATCACCGACTCATCTACAATAAAGCTGATATCCCTATTTGAAACAGGAAACTTGTTAATATGCATGTATTTTATTTCACTTTTCTTAATAAAATTTTGAAATACTTTTTTAATTTCAATTTCTAAAATAAATACTTCTTGGTTTTTTATTTCAAAAGACGAACATATTTTTTTTGATATTTGCCCAAAATTGCCAACTTCTTGATTATCAATATTTATGCAGTAACCTTTTTCT
>JACETA010000019.1 GCA_013911545.1 Chloroflexota bacterium
ATAAACAAAGAATTTAACTGGTCTTCATCAAATTCATACCCAAGATCTTTGAGTCGTGATTTTAATCCTGCCCTACCAGATAATTTTCCCAGTACAAGCGCTTCTCCTCTCCAGCCTACAGTTTCTGGTTCCATTATCTCAAAAGTGCTTTTATCTTTAAGGAAAGCATCTTGATGAATGCCTGATGAATGCCTGAATGCATTTTGCCCTACTATAGCTTTATTTGCTTGCATAGGAAACCCGAAAATATTACTAACCATCCTACTTGTTGGTCCAATTTCAGAAGTTTTAATTTTTGTTTTTACATTAAAATGATCTTTTCTTACTTCTAACCCCATAATAACTTCTTCTAAAGCAGCATTTCCTGCCCTTTCCCCTAAACCATTTATACACCCTTCAATTTGCCTGGCACCATTTTCAACGGCAGAAAGGCTATTTGAAACAGCAAGACCTAAATCATTATGGCAATGCACACTTACAATTACTCCATCAATATTTTTTACTTTATTCATTATTAATTTTATTGATTCACCAAATTCTTTTGAAACAGAATAGCCAACAGTATCTGGGATATTAATTGTTGTTGCACCAGCATTAATTGTTTCCTCAAGTAATGTAATCAAAAAATCCATATCTGTCCTTGTTGCATCCATTGGGGAAAACTCTACATCATCTACATATTTTTTAGCTCTGGAAACCGCTTTTACTGCCATTTCAATAATTTCTTCAGGATCTTTTCTCATTTGGTGTTCCATATGTATCGCTGAACTAGAAACAAATGTATGTATTCTTGGATCAGCAGCTTTTTCTAATGCTTCTGCAGCTTTATCAATATCTTTTTCAACAACTCTGGCTAAACTTGCAACTTTACAATTTTTAACTGTTTCAGAAATTAGACTCACTGCATTAAAATCGCCAATAGAACTTACAGCAAAACCTGCTTCAATTACGTCAACACCAAGACTTTCAAGTTGTTTTGCAATTATTAGTTTTTCATCAACAGTTAATCCCGCTCCGGCAGATTGCTCACCATCTCTTAGGGTTGTATCAAAAATTATTAATGAATCCTTATTCATTTATTATCAACTTTGATTTTTTAAAAAGGGCATCATATTTCTTAACTTTTTACCTACTTCTTCAATAGGGTGCTCAGCATTCTCTTTTCTCAAACTATTGAACTTATGGAGTCCTTCATCGTTTTCAGCTATCCACTCTCTGGCAAACTGTCCTGACTGAATTTGATCTAACACTTTTTTCATATTCTCTTTAACTGAAGGATCAACGACAACGGGTCCTCTTGTATAATCACCATATTCAGCTGTAGTTGAAATAGAATACCTCATTTCTCCTAATCCACCTTGATACATGAGGTCCACAATTAATTTTAATTCATGCAGAACTTCAAAATATGCGGATTCTGGCTGATAGCCAGCTTCAACTAAAACCTCAAAAGCACTTTGAACTAATGAAGTAACTCCACCACATAATACAGCCTGCTCTCCAAATAAATCTGTTTCAGTTTCTTCTTTGAAGGTGGTTTCTAAAATACCTGCTCTTGCCCCACCTATCCCTAAACCATAGCCTAATGCTATTTCTTGGGCTTTACCAGAATAATTTTGATATACAGCAACCAAACAAGGCACACCTTGCCCAGACTCAAAAACTCTCCTAACAATATGACCTGGCCCTTTTGGAGCAATCATTGCAACATCCACAAATTCTGGAGGTTTTATTTGTTCGTAAAATATACTAAATCCATGACAAAACATTAAAGTTTTTCCTTCCGTAAGATTCCCTTCAACATCCTGTTTGTATACTTTTCCTTGAACAGTATCAGGAAGGCAAAACATTATAATATCGGATTGCTTAACTGCTTCAGAATTTGAAAGAACTTTCAAGCCATCATTTTCAGCAACTTCTTTGCTTTTACTTCCTTCATACAAACCAACAACAACATCCATACCAGAATCTTTTAAATTTCTTGCATGGGCATGTCCTTGGCTTCCGTAACCTAAAACAGCAATTTTTTTACTATCTATAAGTTTTTTATCTATATCTTTTTCATAAAATAATTTCATAATTTATCCTTTCATTCTTTGCTTTTAAGTACCGCAACTCTCCCTGTGCGCATTACTTCAATGATTCCATACGGTTCAAGTAATTCTAACAGTGATTCAATTTCACTTGATTCACCTGTTGTCTCAATTGTCATTTGGTCTGAACCAACATCGACAGTCTTAACATTAAAAATATTTGATAATTGTAGAATTTCACCTCTTTTCTCATTATCTGCTGAAACTTTAATTAATACCATCTCTCTGTAAACGTGATCTAAATCAGATATATCTTCGACTTTGACAACTTCAATTAGTCGATCAAGTTTTGCTGCTACCAACCTAACAACTTCTTCAGGACCCTCTACAACAAAAGTCATTCTAGATAAACCTTCTTGTTCAGATTTTCCAACTGCTAAACTAGAAATGTTAAAACCTTGACGTCTAAATAATCCACAAATTCTTGCAAGAACACCTGCTTTATTTTCTACCAAAGCAATTACTGTTCGGGTTCCTGTATTAGTTACCGCCATCTATGGGCTCCTCTAATAACTCATTAACACTTTGGCCTGAAGGAATCATTGGGAAAACATTTTCTTCTTTCTTAATTTTAAAATCAATTAAAAATGGCCCATCATGATCATTTGCTTCTCTTATAGCAGGTCTCACATCTTCGTTGTTGTCCACACTTAATGCTTTCATTCCATATGCATTAGCTAATTTCACAAAGTCTGGGTTTGCAGTATATGCATTTGCTTGATAATCCTCGTTAAAAAACATACCTTGCCATTGAGTTATCATCCCGAGATGATTATTGTTTAGTAAAGCAAATTTAACTTTTATGTTATTTTCAACAATAGTTGCCAACTCACATAATGTCATCTGGAATCCACCATCACCAGCTATTGACCAAACATTTTTTTCAGGAGCACCAACTTTTGCTCCTAAAGCTGCGGGCACTTCAAAACCCATAGTTCCTAAACCGCCAGAAGATATCCAAGAATTTTGTGAACAATATAAATAATGTTGGGCAGCCCACATTTGATGTTGCCCAACGCCTGTTACAATCACTGATTTACCATCAGTTTCATCAGACAAAGATTTAACAACATATTGGCCAGTTAAATCAATTGATTTTTTCAATTTTAACGATGGATGATCTTCTTTTAATTTTGCTATGTGATTCAACCAATCAATGTGTGTTTTCTTTTTAAGTTTTGGTAGCATCTGTTTCAAAATATCTTTTGCATTTCCAATTAATGCAACATCAACATGAATATTTTTATTTATTTCTGCAGGATCAATATCAATATGAATTTTTTTTGATTTAGTAGCAAATCTAGATGTGTCACCAGTTATTCTGTCATCAAACCTGCTTCCGATTGCAATAACTAAGTCAGCTTGATCAAGGGCAAGGCTTGCCCATGCTACTCCATGCATACCAGGAAAACTTAAACTTAAAACATGATTTTCTGGGAATGAGCTAATCCCAAGAAGAGTAGTTACAACAGGTATCTGTGCATTTTCAGCTAATTCCAACAATTCGTCATATGCTCTTGAAATTATTATTCCGTGACCAGCAAGAATTACTGGTTTTTTTGATTGCTCAATTAATTTAAGAGCACTATCAATTTTTGAATTTTCAGCAAATTTAGGCGGATTGTACCCAAGTATTTTGATTTCTTCGCCCCAAAAATTGCTATCAAAATCAAATTCTTCAATAAAAACATCTCTGGGAATATCAATTAAAACCGGACCAGGTCTCCCTGTATTAGCAATAATAAATGCCTCTTTCAATATTTTTGGGATTTCTTCAGCATTCATTACAAGGTAATTATGTTTAGTAACAGGCAGAGATGCTCCAGTAATATCTATTTCTTGAAAAGAATCTTTACCTATTCCAGGTCTTGATACTTGACCAGTTATGGCTATCATAGGGGATGAATCCATAAAGGCTGTAGCCATTCCTGTGATAAGATTTGTTGCTCCTGGGCCTGAAGTTGCAAAGCATACTCCAGTTTTACCGCTTACCCTAGAAAAGCCATCAGCGGCATGAGAGGCACCTTGTTCATGTCGTACTAATATATGATCAAGTTCCGGGTATTCAGACAAAGTTCCATATAGCGGAAGTATTGCTCCACCAGGTATTCCAAAAATTTTTTCCACTCCATGATGTATTAAACCTTCACAGAGAACTTGAGCTCCCGTTTTTTTCATTTTTTTACCCTTTTAAATAAAAATATCTCGTCCAAAGGACGAGACTAACCCGCGGTACCACCTTTGATTAGGTAATTATTACCTCTCTCAATTTAATTTTACGTGATCAACGTCAAGAATTACTAATTTCGTTCTTGCCACTCCAGAGCGAGTTCCTAAAATTAAATTACGGGTCACATTAAATCCCGATTTTCTCAAAAATTTAATACTTTAGTACTACTCTCTTTCAATGTGTTTTAAACGAAATGAGAATAGCATAGCTCTAGTTTGAGGTCAACTTATGAAATAATTTTTTTAAGCTGTTAATTGATTCTTCCCAGTTAAGATTTTCAGCATGCTTCCTGGCATTCTTTCCCATTGATTCTCTTAAATCTTTACTTTTTAACAATATTTCTAATTTTTCTACAAATGGTCCTGGGCATCTCCATTGCAAAAGATAGCCTGTTTTTTTATCAATTACTATTGAAGATAAACCTCCTTTTTTCGAAGCAACAACTGGTATTCCGCATGCTGCAGCTTCTAAGGCAGATAAGCCAAAACTTTCGTAATAGGATGGCAAAACACATATATCGGAAGAATTATAATAAAACTTTAAGTCACTACGATTAATTGAGCCCATAAAATGGACCTTTTCTGAAAGATTTAATTCGCTACATATTTTTTTTAGCCTTGATACTTCTGTGATGTTATAAAGTCCACCAACAACCAATAAATTTATTTTTTCTTGCTCAATCATGGATAATGCCTCAAGCAGTGTATCAAGACCCTTGAGCCTTTCTAGCCTCCCTACAAATAAAATTACTTTTAAGTCATTAGATATATTAATTTCTTTTCTAGCTTTCTCTTTGACCATAGGTTTAAAAAGCTCCAAATCAACTCCTGGGGGAATTATATAAATTTTATCTGCATCAACAGCATAATTACTCTGAATGAAGTTTTTTTCATGTTTTGACCAAACGACTAATGCATCTGAATTTTGAGAAACAAATTTTTCTTGGGACTCTCTATGAGGATCATCTTTATTAAAAGGGAAGGCCTCTTGTTTTATTTCTTGAATAGTATGAAATGTAGATACTACCGGAACATTCCATAATTTTTTCAATTTCAGAGATGCCACTCCAGAAAGCCAATAGTGAGCAAAGATTAGATCATAGGTTACATTATTTTTATTTTTAAATTTATTTACACCTTCAACAAATTCATCAATATGATTAAAAATTCCAACCTTATCTAATGAATTATCACCTGCATGAATATAATTTACATTTATATTAGTAAATTGGCCTTCAATTTCATTAATTCTATTATGATCTCTTGTATATATATCTACTTCAACATTTGACCTATTTAGTTTTTCAACAACTTCTCTTATATAAATGTTCATTCCTCCAGCATCTTTACCGCCCGCTTGAAGTCTAGGATCACCATGAACACTGATTAACGCAATTTTCATAACTATTTCTTTTTTACGGTTATTGTTAACAAATTTCTATTCTTACACCCAATTCTATATTTATATTCTTCATTGCCTCTAAGGAAATCCATAACATTATAATTACCAATTTTATTTTTAATGTTATAAACATGATTCATTAAACCCACAGAATATTCAGAATAATCATTATTAAAACCAGAATTATAAACAAATAACTTGTGATTATTTTTAAATGAAAAAGAAGTCGAAATTAAATCACCATCAATTTCTATAAAACTTAATTCACCCCTATCATTTAAAATAGAATCCTTGATTACTTTGTTCATAAACTCGACCCTATCTGAGTTTAAAAATAATTTTTTTTCTGGATTTAATTTCATTAGTTTTATAAATTCCACTAATAATTTATTAATATTTTCATCATTTGCGTTAACGATTTTAAATTCAAAATTTTTTTCGAATTTTCTAATTTTTCTTCTTATTTCGTGTCTATTTTTTTTTGAAAGATTAGATAAATATTCATGAAATGATTCTGGCAGATTAATCATAGGTGAAACGTCTTCATCAATAAATTCAAAATCATATTCATTTTGAAAATTTAACAAAGTCTTATGAAGTTGAGATTCTTCAACTATAGAATTGAGTTCAATTTTATTTACACTTTCTTCTATAAATAATTGATTAAGTACTGATTTGATTGATTCGATGTGAATAGTGTCTTTGTAAACAAAATTATGGTAATCAAAAAGATCTTTACCACCACAAAAATATGCAATATCCTCTTTTATTAACATCGGCGCTATAAAATTAATTTTATCAGTAATAATTTTTAATTCAGTACCTTTTCCAAAAATGTCATACCAAATTTTATTTATAGAATAATTTAAAAATGGGTTTTCTTTTTTACTGTCAAAATTGTTCCATAATTTTTCCAGACCATGATCAAATTTATTAAAAATTATCAATTCTTCCGACAATATATCCTTCTATCTTATAACTTTGAGAATATCATCAATATTTGAATTAACTTCAAAAATTTTAGTATTTGCGTGTTTTTCAGAGGTTTCAGGATCTTTCAAGCCGTTTCCAGTAACAACACAAACAATTTTTTGGCCTGAAAAATTATATTTACTTGAGTTTTTTATTAAGCCAGCAATACCTGCTGCAGATGCAGGTTCACAAAAAATACCATCTTTTCTGGCAAGATTTTTATAAGAGTCAATAATTTCTTCATCAGACACAGAATGTATTCCTCCATTCGAGTTAGTAACTGCTTCTTTAGCTTTATCCCATGATGCAGGGTTACCTATCCTTATAGCAGTAGCTATTGTTTCTGGGTTTTCTACTACTTCACCCTTAACTATCGGAGAAGCTCCTTCAGCTTGGAAGCCATACATTTTGGGCAATTTATAATTAAATTTCTTACTGTATTCATTGAACCCTTTCCAATAGGCAGTAATATTGCCCGCATTTCCAACAGGGATACACAATGAGTCAATTTCACCAATTTCATCAAGAATTTCAAATGCAGCTGATTTTTGACCTTCTATTCTATATGGATTAATAGAGTTTACAATTTCAATTTCATCATAATCTTCTAATTTTCTTACAATATCTAATGCATTATCAAATGATCCATCTATGGCTATAATTTTAGCTCCAAATGCCATTGCTTGGGAAAGCTTTCCTTTGGCTATGTTTCCATTGGGAACAATAATTGCTGAAACTAGTCCAAATTTTGCTGCATAAGCAGATGCAGAGGCACTAGTATTCCCAGTAGAAGCACATACAAGAACTTTCTTTTTATTGTGTAACGCCATGCATACCGCCACTACCATGCCTCTATCCTTAAAAGAGCCGCTTGGATTACAACCTTCAACTTTTATAAATATATCTGCATTAATTTTTCTTGATAAAAATTCAGATCGAAGTAAAGGAGTGCCTCCTTCGCCCATTGAAATAGGCTCAGCATCCCCTATATCAATAAATTCTTTATAGTTTTCAATTATCCCATTCATAATTTATATATCCCAAAGGTTATTGGGTCTTCATTAATAAAATCTAGTTTTTTTATTTGATCTAATGATTTTTTAAAATTAATCCCCATTGACTCATGTGTCATAATTACCAAGTCGGATAAACCTTTAGTATCTACCTCCTTTTGAATCACAGATGCAATGCTTATCTTATTTTTTGAAAATATTCCAGCAATTTTTTCCAAAACACCAAATTTATCTTCAACACTTAATCTAATATATTTTTTTCCACTAACTTCGTCATCTGAAAAATAACTGTAATTATTGTTTTTAAATGAAAGGTTGCCGCTTGTATTTTTAACTATACCTAATAAATCTCCAATTACTGCACTAGTTGTAGACAATTTTCCTGCACCTTCCCCCTGAAACCATAATTTTCCAACAAGATCACCATTAATTTCAACCGCATTATAGTTATCTTCAACCTTAGCTAAAGGATGCATATTAGAAACAAGATATGGAGATACATTTGAGTAAATTTTAGAAGATTTTATTTCAGTAACTGCTAGTAATTTAATAACATAACCAAACTCTTGTGCATAACCAATATCTTTCTGGGATAAATTTTCAATACCGTTTACGGAAACTGATTCAAGCGGTATTCTTTCGCTAAAAGCAATTGAACCTAAAATATTAATTTTAAATTTAGCGTCAAAACCCCCTACATCATTTGTTGGATCTGATTCTGCAAAACCTAAATTTTGAGCCTCTTGTAAACTTTCGTCAAAACTTTTATTACCGTTATGCATAGAACTTAAAATATAATTTGATGTTCCATTAATTATCCCAGTTAATTTTGAAATATTGTTTTGCTCAAGCATGTCAATTAAAACTTCAATAAGAGGGATACCAGCACCAACAGCTGCTTCAAATCTAAGTTTCACATTTTTTGAATATGCTAATTTTGTTAAATGATCAATATTATTTGAAATTATTTCTTTATTTGCTGTTACAACATGTTTTCCAGAAAGTATAGATTTCTCAACATATTCTTTTGCTGGATTCATTCCCCCAATTAACTCAACAACAATTTGTATATCTGAATTTATAAAATCACTAAAATTATCTGTAAGTTTTTTAGAAAAATTATTATTTTTACCAAATTCCAAATCTAAAATTTTTAGATACTTTTTTTTGTCCCTGACAAGTATTTTTTCAACAAATAAAGTATCTTTAATTTTGTTACTTGAATTTAAGTCTTTAAGGACCTGCAAACCTACATTCCCTATTCCTATTATTCCAATTTTCAATTTACACCTTTATAAATAGATTATTCATTAATAATATCATTAGCTAGATTATTATCGTTAAATAAAGATGCAGCCTGAACTTTTCCATTTATCCAATTAAATGTTTCATTATCTAATCCGTATTGCATATCAACTAACCTGCTCCTGTCATTAAAAAAATTCTTTAAAACATTATTAGAAATTTGTTCAAAATTTTCTTCTGAGAGTTCATAAGATTTTTTTACATCGCTTATTACATAAACTTTAAATACAGAATTTTCTTGGTCAATAAAAGGTTCTGATAATTCCTTGGGTTTTAAAAAATTATTACCATCATTTCCAAAGATCAAACTATCTAATTCTGGTTTAATACCCTTTGGCATCCAACCAAAATCACCTGAACCTCTTTTGGAGTCAGGATCAATTGAATATTTTTTCACAACTTCATCGATATCTACTGAAGAACTAATTTCTTTTTGAATCTTGTTTATATTTGACTGAGAAATATCTTCTAACGCAATTTCATATACATATTTATGTTCTTGCAATGAAGGTATTTCTCGGGACAATTCTCTTCTTAATTTTTCCCTGAACAAACCTTTTCTTACAATTTCTTTGTACTTGTCTTCTTTCATCTGGATTTGATTTAAGAATTGAATTTTTTTTTCTTTAAGCACCTTTTCATCTTCTAGGGTCTCTAAACTAAAATTATTATAAAGACCTAATTTTAAAAAAAAAGCCTCGTCAATTTCCCAATCATCCACAGACAATTTGTATTCATTGGCTGATAAATAAGCAATTTCATTTTCTGCAAGAAGCTGGAGTGATTGAAAAAGTGAGGAACCCAAATCAAATTGATCCCCTTGTTCTTCTGATAATCTTTGATTGAACCTTATAAAGTCAACTAAATCTTTTCTTGAAAATTCTTTTTCTTCAACTTTTAACGCAGTTTTTTGGTAAGGAATCCAAACATTTATTGCGTAGCTAGTTGTTGGGATAGAAATAATAATAACTAAAATAACTAAAAGTATTACAAAAAGTTTGGATTTTAATTTCTTTTTATCTTTTATTGATTTTAAGATTTCTTTTCTAGATAAGGATTCGTTCATAAGACATTTATGATTACGACATTAAGAAGATTTTTCTTTATCCTCAGCTTGACTATCTTCTTCAATAGATTCATCTGAAACAACTTCGTTATTAGCTGAATTTTTATCTTCAGGCTCATTTGAATCTGATTCATCAGTTGTTGTATTCTTCTCATCCGTTATTACCGGACTTGAATCAGTTTCATCATTAGAATTTTTTTCAGAATTTTTTTTGCCCATGTCCAATAAAGATGTGTCATAGTTATGGTTACTTGCAAATGGCAGGAGAGCCATATGCCTAGCCCTTTTGATTGCAGATGTTAAACTTCTCTGGCATTTTGAGGATAAGCCGTTTCTTTTAGCAGAATCAATTTTACCAGTTTCTGAAATATATTTTTTTAAAAGACCAACAGCTTTGTAATCAAATCCTTCCTCAGGACAATAACCTATTTTTTCAGGCCTACGAGAAATATTTTTTCCTCTAGATTTTGGTCTTTTGCTATCTCTTTTTTTGGTTACCATGGTAAGTCCTTATCTTCGTCATCAGAATCTACAGGTTTAGATTCAGAGCTCTCTTGATTTTGTGTTGAATTTTGATTAATAGATCCTGCTTCGCTTTTAGTTGAAAGAAAAGTGACATCATTTGCAATGACCTCAAAGGACTTTCTTTGATTTCCATCTTGACCAACATATTCACTACTTTGAAACCTACCTTCAACATATACTTTCTGACCCTTAGTTAAATATTGGTTAACATTTTCTGCAGTCCTTGAGAAACACACAATATTAAACCATTCTGTTTCATCTTTATATTCGTCCCCAACCTTTCTTTTTCTATTTACAGCAATGCTAAAGTTAGCAACTGGATTTCCATCTGGGGTATATCTTAATTCAGGATCTTGACCAACATTGCCTATTAACATTACTTTATTGAGACTTGCCACAATTACCTTTTGTTCCTATTAGTTTCAGGGACTTCATCCATCTTATCTGGAGCAATAAGAATATCTTTTAGTTTAATTGTAGTAATTAAATGCCTTAAAACTTTATTTTCTTTGTTAAGTTTATCGTTAAGCTCATTTATTTTCATTGTGTCCATAGAAAACCTTGATAAATAATAATTGCCTTCTTTATTACCTGATAATTCATAAGCTAATTTTCTTTTGCCATAATTTTCAAATTCGCTTATTTCTCCACCCGAACTTGATATATTGTTTTTGATAGAAGAAACAACATCTTCTTTTGACTCTTCAGTGTCTTCAGAAGACAAAATCCACATTAATTCGTAATTATTTATTTGTGACATATTAAGTATCCTTTTCCAAGTATGGGATTTTAGCGTAATTTATTAAAAGTAACAATATATTTCTATTAATCGACTCCAGGTAATTTATAAGCGCTAGCTAATTCTTTAACCTTATTAGATAATTTATTTAATTCTTCTCTATCTTTTCTTGAATTTATTATTTCGACAATTAAATTGCCCAAAACATGCATTTGATCTTCTTTCATACCTCTGCTTGTTAATGCAGGAGTGCCTATTCTTATACCTGAAGTAATTTTTGGAGGATGGTTGTCATATGGTATTCCATTTTTATTTACAACAATTCCTATCTTTCTTAATAATGTTGAAATTTCAGCACCTGTTAAATTATTTTTTGATAAATCTATGGTGAATTGATGATTATCAGTCCCCCCCGATACAATCCGGAACCCTAATTCAGATATTACAGAAGATAATTTCTTAGAATTTTTAATTACCTGAATAGAATATTCTTTAAAATCTATTTTAGAAGCTTCTTCAAATGCTATTGCTTTTGCAGCAATCATGTTCATGAATGGCCCACCTTGTATTCCAGGGAAAACAGATTTATCAATAATTTTTGAGTGTTCTGATTTACACATTATTATTGCGCCTCTTGGCCCTCTCAAAGTTTTGTGGGTTGTTGTGGTTGTAAAATCAGAGAAAGGAACTGGAGATGGATGCTGATTAGAGGCAATAAGGCCAGATATATGAGCTACATCAGATAACAAATATGCGCCAACTTTTTTTGCAATTTTAGAAAATCTTTCAAAATCAATAATCCTTGAATATGCACTGGCGCCACAAATTATAATTTTTGGATTTTTTTCTAATGCAATTTTTTCTACATAATCATAATCAATTAATTCTGACTCTCGATCAACTCCATAAAAATTACAGTCATATATTTTCCCTGAAAAGTTAACCTTTGATCCATGACTTAGATGACCTCCTTGATCCAATTTCATTGAAAGAATATTGTCACCTTGCTTCATTGTGGCTAAGAACACAGCCATATTTGCTTGAGTGCCACTATGAACCTGAACATTTACATGATCACAATCAAATAAATTTTTTGCTCGTTCAATTGCTAAGTTTTCTATATCGTCAGATATTTCACAACCTTCATAATACCTTGCCCCTGGGTAACCTTCAGCATATTTTGTACTAAATATAGAACTACATGCATCTAATACATTTTTTGATGGATAATTCTCAGAAGCAATAAGATTTAAGCCAAATCTATGACTTTGCTCTTCAAGATTTATTAACTTGCTTACTTCTTTATCCAGCATAAATTTCCTAATAACTATGGTTTATTATTATCATTATAAACAAAAATAATTTAAATTGATGAGATTTTTTGATATTAAAACCAATATAATACCTAGGGT
>JACETA010000002.1 GCA_013911545.1 Chloroflexota bacterium
AGTAATATCTATTCCATGATTGATTTTCATACACATATATTACCAAATCAGGTTGAAAAAATGGTTAGAGACTATGGCAATGATGGTGTTTTTGTAGATATGTTTAAAGATAACCAAGAAACATCTGATAATTCAAAGCTTATAAAAAGCATGTCAAATTCAAATATAGAAGCTTCTGTTCTTATGGGTTACGGATGGACAAATTTTGATGTATTAAAAATGAGCAACTCTTACAATTTAAAGTCAGCTCAAAACAATGATAAATTAATACCCTTCTGTTCTGTGAACCCAAAATTTGGAATTAAAAATAATAATGAACTTAAAAATTGTATTTTGAAAGGAGCAAAAGGGATTGGTGAAATTCACCCTTCTGTCCAACAGTTAGACATGTCAGACTTTAAAGCCTGGAAAGGCATTATGGATATAGCTTTGGATGCAAACATCCCAATTGCAATTCATTGTTCAGAGCCAGTTGGACATTTATATCCAGGCAAAGGAAATGTTTCTTTAAAACAAATATATGAATTTATAAAACTTTTTCCACACAACAAAATAGTTCTATCTCATTGGGGTGGCGGATTGATTTTTTATGAATTAATGAAAGAAGTAAAAAAATATTTTAAAAATGTATATTATGACACGGCAGCTACATCATACCTTTATAAAAAAGATATTTTTGAGATCTCTTTAAAAATAGTTGGTCCTGAAAAAATTTTATTTGGTAGCGATTTTCCTATTTTAAAACCTTCAAGAATTCTAGCTGAAATCAAAAATATAAAAATTAGTGATTTGAAAAAAATAACATCTGTTAATGCCAAATCTTTATTAGAAATCAATTGAATAATAAAGAGTACATTTTGGTAACTGGTGCATCAGGAAAATTAGGTAAAACTATTTGTGAAATTTTTGCTGAAAGAAATGAAAATATTATTTTTCATTATTTTAATTCAAACCAAAATGTAGATTTATTAATTGAAGAATTTAAAAAAAAGCATAATCAAATTTATTTAGAAAAAATCAGAATTGATTTATCAAATTTATATTCAGTTCATTATTTTAATGAAAAAATTTTTAAAAATTATCAAATTAAAGGGCTTGTAAATAATGCATCGATTTATATTAAAGATAGCAAAAAAAACAATGACAAATTTTTTCATAAAAATATGAATATTCATTTTAGAAACCCAGTTTCATTAATATCTTGCTTAATCAATTCTTGCGCTAAAGAAAAATTTGTAATAAATATCACTGACAACAATTTAACAGAGCCATATTATCAATCTTACAATAAATCAAAGTTACATCTTTCAGAATTTTCACAAAGTATAGAAGGAAGGCACAAAGAAATATCTATTAAAGAATTAAAACCTGGAAAAGTTCTTCCTTCAAAAAATATTAGAAGATCATTATCAATTTTTAAACAAGAATTCAATAAATTGATAGAATAGGCAAATGGATGTCTTAGGGAATAAAAGAGTTGCTCCCAATTCTTGGGATTTTGAAACCCATGCAGAAGGGCCAAGTGGAAAAATAGAGTTTTCTCCTGAAATGCTTATTAATGAGCCAAGCGGTAATATTTTTGCTCAAAGTCAAAATGTTGGAATGGGCTGGGACCCAAAAAGTTTGTGGGGTACCCAATATATGATTTTAAGTACAATGGGAGGAATGAGGTCTGATGATGGAACACCAATTGCATTAGGTCACCATACTGGTCATTTTGAACTTGGAATGTTAATTAAAACTGCTGCAGAACAATTTAAAGAATTAGGAGGAGTTCCATACGTTTCATATTGTTCCGATCCTTGTGATGGAAGAAGTCAAGGAACTTCTGGAATGATGGATAGTCTTCCTTACAGAAACGATGCCGCTATTGTTATGAGAAGATTAAGTAGGTCAATTCCAACTACAAAGGGAGTGCTGGGTATCGCTACATGCGACAAAGGGTTGCCTGCAATGATGATGGCACTGGCCGGGACTCCAAATAAACCAACAATAATTATGCCTGGCGGAGTAACATTAGCTGTTGAAAACGGAGAAGATACTGCAAAAATTCAATCGATAGGGTCAAGATTTGCACAAAATGAAGTCACTCTTGAATATGCACAAGATGTGGGCTGTAGATCATGTGCATCTCCAGGCGGAGGTTGCCAATTTCTAGGAACTGCGGGCACTAGTCAAGTTATTGCTGAATCTTTAGGCTTTACTTTGCCACATGCTGCCCTAACTCCATCAGGAACCAATTTATGGATTGACACCGGAAGAAGAACTGCATTGGCTTTAAAAAATTTGATCGATAAAAATATTAAAACAAAGGATATTTTGACCTCTAAAGCTTTTGAAAATGCAATGATTGTGCATGCTGCATGCGGAGGATCAACTAATTTAATTCTTCACCTTCCTGCTGTCGCACATGCAGTAAAAGAAGAAATAATGAAGGTTGAAGATTGGATCAGGATAAATAAGTTAACTCCTCGCCTTGTGGATGTATTACCGAATGGACCTCATGGCTTTCCAACTTCTGTATTTTTTTCAGCTGGAGGGGTTCCTGAGGTGATGCTTAAATTACGAAATGAAGGCCTACTGCACCTCAATGTTTTAACTGCTACTGGTAAAACTTTAGGAGAAAATCTTGATTGGTGGGAACAGTCTGAAAAAAGAAAATTTGTTAGAAATAAACTTATTGATCAGAGAAAAATTGACCCTGAAGATGTTGTGCATTCACTAGGTAATTCAAAAAAGAAAAAAATGACATCTACTGTTACTTTTCCAAAAGGGAATATAGCCCCAGAAGGTTCTGTAGTAAAGAGCACTGCTATTGATAAATCAGTAATTGATGATGATGGCGTATACAGAAAAATAGGGCCTGCAAGAATATTTATTTCTGAAGCAGATGCTATTAAAGCAGTAAAAGATAAAGGCTCTAATGGAGTGAAGTCTGGAGATATTATGGTTATAGTTTGCGGAGGACCCAAAGGTACTGGAATGCAAGAAGTAGCACAGATAACTATAGCTTTAAAATATTTGAGTTATGGTAAGGAAGTTGCACTAATAACGGATGGAAGGTTTTCTGGTGTTTCAACAGGAGCATGTATAGGTCACATTGGTCCTGAAGCATTAGATGGAGGACCAATTGGCAAATTAAAGGAAGATGATTTGATAGAAATAACTATTGATACTATAAATCTGGAAGGTTCTTTAAATTTAATTGGAGAAAAAGGTAAAAAAAATAGCATTGAGTGGGGAAACAAAGAACTCAATAAAAGAAAAACTCGTAAAGACTTAAAGCCGCAAGATGGTCTACCCGAAGACACAGTTTTATGGGCTCATTTGCAATCACTTAGCGGGGGTGCATGGAACGGATGCGTTTATGATTACGAATTAATAAATAAGAATACTGTTTAGTGGCGACCCCGAGCAGACTCGAACTGCCGATCTCCTCCTTGACAGGGAGGCGTGTTAAACCACTACACCACGGGGCCATAATTATTCATGAAAATATTACTGTTAATTCTCTTGTTAGGTCAAGCTAATTCAAAATTTTGATGCTACACCATTATAACCAACTTCATGCGAACCGTCTTCATATACAGTTAATGGAGTCATTCTATTGCCCTTACAAACGCTTTCAACGCTATTCCAAAATTCTGGGTCAATAAGTAAATCAATATTTTGAAAATTTTCACCAGATTCAGACAAATCTTCAATTAACATCTTTGAATATTCACATTCCGGGTGAGTGAAAACAGTTATCAAATATTCCTTCTTTTTACTAAAAAATAATTTTCAATAAATTAATATATACTTTAGAAATTAATAAAGATATAAATTTAAACTACATTTATTGTAATTTTTACTATTGACAATTTATAAATTCTATAGATAATTATCTAGTTGCTTAATTTTCGTAATTTTTTGGTGTTTCCCAAGAATTTATAAAAGGTAATTATACAAGTTGCTAAAAAAATATTTAATATAATTTAAACTAAATTAAACCTCGAATATTTCGAGGTTTTTTGTGTTTAAATTAAGATTGCAAAGGAGAACTCTAATATGGTTTTAAGTATCCCTAACAACAGTGGCAGGAGTTCAATTAAAAACTTTGATTCAATCGGTGAAACAAACTTCGTTGCCCCAGACTTAGTTCATATTCAAAAGGAAAGTTATGATTGGTTACTTAACGATGGAATAAAAGAATTGTTTGAAGAAATATCTCCAATCGATGATTCAAGCGGTGAAAGATTTGAAGTAAGATTCATTGATCATGAAATTAGGGAACCAATTAGATCTGAAGAAGATTGTAGAAAAGAAGAAGTTACCTACTCTGCACCATTATACGTAACTGTTGAATTAAAAATTCTTTCAACTCAAGAAGTTAAGCAACAAGTATTATTTATGGGTGACATTCCAAAAATGACCAAGTATGGCACATTCATAATAAATGGAGCTGAAAGAGTAATTGTTTCTCAATTAGTTAGGTCACCGGGAGCCTACTTCCAATCAAGTGCTGACCCTGTATCTGGAAGACAATTATGTGATGCCAAAATAATTCCTTATAGAGGCGCCTGGATTGAAATTGAAACTTCAAATAGAAATTTAATTACTGTTAAAATTGATAGAAAACGAAAATCTCCAATTACTACTTTTTTGAGATGTTTAGGCATTGAATCTGATGATGAAATATTAAATATTTTTAAAGATACAGATAATACTGATTATCAGTTCATAAAAACTACTCTTGAAAAAGATAGTGCTGTACAAACCAGAGATCAAGCACTTATTGAGTTTTACAAAAGGATTAGGCCAGGAGAGCCACCGAACATTAACAATGCAAATAATTTAGTTAATGATTTATTTTTTAATCCAAGAAAATATGATCTTGGGAGAGTAGGTAGATATAAGCTAAATAAAAAGCTTGGAAGTGAGACCCCGTTATCTGAAAAAATAATTACTATTGAAGACATCGTTGCTGTTCTGAAACATTTAATAAATATTAATAATGAAGTAACTAATGCCGATGATATAGATCATCTTGGAAACAGGAGAGTAAGAGGTGTTGGTGAGTTGATTCAAAATCAGATTAGAGTTGGATTGTTAAGAATGGAGAGAGTTATTAAAGAAAGAATGACTACACAGATGGACCCTGAAGTCACTACACCTGCTGCTCTAGTAAATATAAGACCTATAGTTGCTTCTTTGAGAGAATTTTTTGGCGGATCTCAATTATCACAATTTATGGATCAAACAAATCCCCTCTCAGAATTAACACATAAAAGAAGATTGTCTGCATTAGGTCCTGGCGGATTATCAAGGGAAAGAGCTGGATTTGATGTCAGAGATGTGCACCATAGTCATTATGGAAGAATTTGCCCAATAGAAACTCCAGAAGGACCAAATATCGGACTACTAGGATCTTTAGCTGTCTACGGCAAGACAAATGATTATGGATTTATAGAAACTCCTTACAGAAAAGTATTCAATGAAATAAGTTCTGATGATAAAGATATTATATCAAGAAATGTTTTTGAAGATGTAAAAATCGGTAAAAAAATTATGATTAAGTCAGGTGATGAAGTCACTGAAAAACATTTTAATGAATTTTCAAAAGGAAAAACTTTTAATGTTAAAGTTGTTCCATATGTTACAACGATTCCTCAAGATGTTGAATTTATGTCTGCCGATGAAGAAGAAGATAAAATAATTGGTCAATCAGACACTGAAGTTGATAAAAAGGGTCAGATTGTCTCTGATACTGTTGATGTTAGAGAGGGCGAAGCAGTTAGAAAAATTCAACCTGAAAATCTAACACACCTTGATGTATCCCCCTTACAATTAGTTAGTGTTTCAACTTCTCTTATACCATTTCTTGAGCATGATGATGCTAACCGAGCTTTAATGGGGTCAAATATGCAAAGACAGGCAGTTCCCTTACTGCTGCCAGAATCCCCTCTTGTTGGTACAGGAATGGAAAAAAGGGTTGCTCAGGAAAGCGGTCAGGTTATTGTTTCAAATCATGACGGAGTTGTTAATTCCTCAACAAGTACAGAAATTCAGATTACTGATAAAGACAAAAATATCCATACATATGATCTTAGAAGGTTTATGAGGTCTAACCAAGGAACTTGCATTAACCACATTCCTATCGTGTCTAAGGGCCAAAAAATTGAAATGGGTCAACCGATTGCTGATAGTTCATCAACTGATGGGGGTGAACTTGCTCTTGGTCAAAACCTAACTGTTGCCTTCATGAGTTGGGGTGGGTATAACTATGAAGATGCAATTATTCTAAATCAAAATCTTGTTAAAAATGATAAATTTACTTCAGTCCATATTGAGAAATTTGAAATTGAAGCCAGAGAAACTAAATTAGGGAATGAAGAAATTACTAGAGACATACCTAATGTTGGTGAAGACACACTGTTAAACCTTGACGAAGAAGGAATAATTCAAGTTGGCGCAAGTGTTAAGCCAGGTGACATTCTTGTTGGAAAAATCACTCCTAAGGGTGAAACTGAATTAACTTCTGAAGAGAAACTTTTGAGAGCTATCTTTGGTGAAAAAGCTAGAGATGTTAAAGATTCTTCTCTAAGGGTTAGGCATGGACAGTATGGGAAAGTTATAAACGTAAGAAGAATTTCAAGGAAAGATTTAAAGCCAAGAAAAAGAGGTGGTATAAATCTTCCTGCAGGAGTACAAGATCTTGTAAGAGTATGGATAGCAGAAAAAAGAAAAATAACTGAAGGCGATAAGCTTGCTGGAAGACATGGAAATAAAGGAGTTATTTCAAAAATACTCCGCGAAGAAGACATGCCTTGTTTACCTGACGGAACTCCTGTCGATATTATATTAAATCCAATTGGGGTGCCTTCAAGAATGAATTTAGGTCAAATATTAGAAACTCACCTTGGAAGAGCAGCAGATTTGTTAAAATTTAAAGCGAGAACTCCTGTATTTTCTGGCGCAGACACAGTTACTGTAGAAGATATGATGGCTAGAGCTTGGTTTGTTCAAGAATCTAATGCCACCAATAAATTCGACTTAGATGACGAAAAAATAGATTGGGATAAAGTGGGTAGCTGGCTCAAAGATAATGGCTTCAAGTCAGAGAAAGTATTTTCTGATTCCAATTCTAATAAAGGGTATGCATCAAAGGCTTGTTTAAGTATTTGGTTGAAAAATGAAGCTGGCAAGGATATCAGTAAAATTAAGGATTCTGATTTAATGCAAATTGCATTAGACGTCCAAGTTAACGAAGGTATTTCGGCTCCAATATTTGGAAAAACTAAATTAAGAGATGGTAAGACAGGTGAATTTTTCGATCAACCTGTAACCGTTGGCAATATGTATATTTTAAAACTTATTCACTTAGTTGAAGATAAAATTCATGCTAGATCGACAGGGCCATACTCGTTAATTACCCAACAACCATTGGGCGGCAAGGCTCAATTTGGCGGACAGAGATTTGGTGAAATGGAAGTATGGGCTTTAGAAGCATACAGTGCTGCTCACACCCTTAGAGAAATGTTGACTGTTAAATCAGATGATGTTGTTGGGAGAGTAAAAACCTATGAGGCTATTGTGAAAGGTGAAAAAGTAACTCAGCCCGGAATGCCAGAATCTTTTCAAGTTTTGCTAAAAGAACTTCAAGGATTAGGATTGTCAATTGAATTAATTTCAGAAAATTCAGTGGGTGGAAATTTAGGTCAAAATGATGACCAAGTTGCGGTTAGTGATTTTGAGAGCTATGAATTGCCCGACGACTTAACTACTCAATTAACTTTGCCTGATTCTGAGCAAGAGACTATTGAAGATCTTGCCAAGCAATTAACAGAATCATCACAAAGTAAAAATTCAGAGGGCATAATTGAAGAGTCTTTAGAAAATATTGCTGAATCTATAAATGATGTCCCAGAGGAGGATGAATAATGACTACAAATGCAACAGATTTTGATGCTATTAGAATTTCATTGGCATCCCCTGATCAAATTAGGGCATGGTCATATGGGGAGGTTACTAAGCCTGAAACAATTAACTATAGGACACTAAGGCCTGAAAAAGATGGTTTATTTTGTGAAAGAATTTTTGGCCCAATTAAAGATTGGGATTGTGGTTGTGGTAAATACAAAAATATTCGTTACAAAGGTGTAATTTGTGACAGATGCGGAGTTGAGGTAACTCGAGCAAAAGTCCGAAGAGAGAGAATGGGTCATATCTCCTTGGCAGCTCCTGTAGCTCATATTTGGTTTTCAAAAGGAACACCTTCAAGGTTGGGTGTTTTATTGGATATATCACCTAGAAATTTGGAGAGAATTTTATATTTTTCTCAGTACATTGTTACAAATATTGATGATGAAAAAAAACAAGAAGCAATAACTACACTTAAAGAATTTGCAGAAAATAATAATGAAAAAAAAGAACCTAGTGAATCAGAAGAAATAAGTTCGCAAGTTGAGGATAGAATTGAAGAACTTGAAAGTTTAAAAGTTGGAGATTTATTAAATGAGTCAATGTACAGAGACTATAAGGATAAATTTGGTCCAGTTTTTGTAGCAGAAATGGGAGCTGATGCGGTTTTGAAGCTTCTCAAAAAAATTGATCTTGAAGAAATTAGCATTGTTTTAAAAGAAGAAATTGCTATAACTTCAGGGCAAAAAAGAAAAAAATCCTTAAAGCGATTAAGGGTTGTAGAAGCATTTAGGACAAGTGGAAACAAGCCAGAATGGATGATTTTAAATGTTCTGCCTGTACTTCCTCCTGATCTACACCCAATGGTGCAGCTAGACGGGGGCAGGTTTGCAACAAGTGATCTTAATGATTTATATCGAAGAGTTATAAATAGAAATAATAGATTAAAGCATTTATTAGATTTAGAAGCCCCTGAAATTATTGTTAGAAATGAAAAAAGAATGCTGCAAGAAGCTGTAGATGCACTTGTAGATAATGGCAGAAGGGGAAGGGCGATACAAGGTAGTCATAATCATGTTCTTAAATCATTAACTGACTTATTAAGAGGAAAGCAAGGAAGATTTAGACAAAATCTTCTTGGTAAAAGAGTTGATTATAGTGGAAGATCAGTTATTGTTGTCGGTCCAGACTTAAAACTAAATGAATGTGGACTTCCAAGAAAAATGGCCTTAGAACTTTTTAAGCCATTAGTAATGAATGCCTTAGTTATTCAGGGTTACGCTCATAATATTAAAAGTGCAAAAAGAAAAGCAGAATCTGGCGATGAAGAAGTATGGGATATATTACAGGAAGTAATTAAAGATCACCCTGTTTTATTAAACAGAGCACCGACGTTACACAGGCTTGGTATTCAAGCATTCCAGCCAGTCTTAGTGGAAGGAAGCGCTATTAGATTACACCCATTAGTATGCACTGCATTCAATGCTGACTTTGATGGGGATCAAATGGCCGTTCATGTTCCTCTTTCTCAAGAGGCAATTCAAGAATGCAGAAGCTTAATGTTAAGTTCTGAAAACATGTTAAGTCCTGGCTCAGGAACTCCAATTGTTGCTCCAACACTAGATTTAGTCTTAGGCAATTATTATTTAACTGAGTTCAACGATGAAATTGAAATGGATAGCAGCAAAATTACAAAGTTTAGTTCAATGGAAGATGCTATTTATTCTTACGAAGTTGGGTCAATAGGACTTAAAGAAAAAATTGAAATACTTGAATTAAGTGATGGAAAATCGCCTTTCTTCACTTCCGTTGGAAGAGTAATTTTTAATGAAGTTTTGCCTGAATCAATTGAATTTATAAATGAAACTATAAATAAAAAAATGCTGCAAGAAATAGTTGTTCAGTGCCATGAAAATGAGAGCACTGAAGTTACAACTAAAATGTTAGATAATTTGAAATTGTTAGGCTTTAAATACTCAACTAAATCTGGGACAACTATTGCAATAAAGGACATTATTGTTCCTAAATCTAAAGGTAATTTATTAAAAAATGCAGATAATAAAATTGGAAAATTAGAACAATTGTTTAAAGATGGTTTAGTAAATGATGAAAATGAAAGGTACCAAAAAACTGTTGATGTTTGGACTGAGACTAATGAAAAGTTGACTCAGGCAGTTAAAGAAACTTTACCATATTTTGGTGGGGTTTATGCTATGTCGGAATCGGGGGCTAAGGGTAATATTGAACAAATTAGACAAATGGCAGGAATGCGTGGTCTTATGTCAGATCCAAAAGGTAGGATTATTGAACTACCTATTAGATCTAGTTTCGTTGAAGGCTTATCGGTATTAGAATATTTCATATCCACTCATGGAGCTCGAAAAGGTCTTGCAGATACTGCGCTTAGAACTGCTGACTCTGGTTACTTAACTAGACGACTAGCTGATGTTGCTCAAGACTTAATTGTTTCATCAATAGATGATAAAACTGATGAAGGCTTGCTAATAACAGATTCTGAAGAAAATAGCATACAAGCTCGAATTTCTGAAAGAATAATTGGAAGGTATCCTTATCAAGATGTATTAGATCCAAAGACTGGAAAAGTTTTAGCTGACACCGAAACTTTAATTTCCTATGAACTAGCAAATAAAATTCAAAATGCCGGAGTTAAAGAGGTTTTAGTTCACTCCCCTCTTGGTTGTAAATCTAAGTATGGTATTTCACAAAAAAGCTATGGAGTTTCTATGGCTTCTGGAAAACCAGTTTTACTAGGTGAGGCTGTTGGAATTATTGCAGCTCAGTCTATTGGTGAACCTGGGACTCAGCTAACAATGAGGACTTTCCATACGGGTGGAGTTGCTGGTTTAGATATTACAAGTGGGCTTCCTAGGGTTGTTGAGCTTTTTGAGGCTAGAACACCAAAAGGTGTTTCAATTCTTTCAGAAATAAGAGGCAAAACTACTCTTACTGTTGGTCCTCAAGGGAGAACAATTAAAGTTACAAATGTAATCCAAGAAGAGATTGATTATAAACTTAATGGATCTCCTTCAATTTTAAAATCTGGAGATTGGGTTGATATTGGTGACAGCTTAACTAAGGATAAAAAACTTTCTTCTGAAATTCATGGAATAGCTAAAGTCAAAAAGTCATCTGTATCAGTTTCTCACGAAAAAACAGATGAAAGAGAATATTTAATACCTGCAGCTTCACAAATACTTGTAAGAGATGGCGAACAAGTTGAGGCAGGTCAAGCATTAACTGCGGGACCAAAAAGCCCTCATGACATCCTAAGAATATTGGGACACCAGTCTTGTCAAAGATATCTGGTTGATGAGGTTCAAGCTGTATATAGATCACAAGGTGTTTCAATTCATGACAAGCATATTGAGTTAATTGTAAGACAGATGTTAAGGAAGGTAAAAATAGAAACAACTGGGGACAGTCAATTTTTACCTAATGAACTTGAAGATAAAATAAAGTTTGAAGAAGAAGTTGAAAAACTTATATCTGAAGAAAAAAATCCTCCGACATGTAGTCCTGTTTTGCTTGGGGTGACAAGATCATCTCTAAAAACTGACAGCTTCTTGGCAGCGGCTTCATTTCAAGAAACAGCAAGAGTTTTAACTGAGGCGGCTGTGGGAGGGTCTGTAGATGAACTAAGAGGCCTAAAGGAAAATGTAATCATAGGACGATTAATTCCTGCAAGATTAGATAAGTCTGAAGAAGGTTATGAAAAGCTTGGTTTTGGCAAATTAAAAGGTTTGCGGGTTGATGAAGATTCTATTTCTGAAGATATTGATAACAATATTGGATCAAATGATGATTCAACTGCTAAAATTGAGGAAAATAATAATAGTGATTCTGAAAATATAGAAAATAACCAAGAATAAAATTTATTTATGGGCGATTAGCTCAGTTGGTTAGAGTGCAGCGTTGACATCGCTGAGGTCGTAGGTTCGAATCCTTCATCGCCCACCATTATGGAAGATTTAGAAAAATTAAGATTTAATATAAGGCATTCAACGGCACATATAATGGCCGAAGCTGTAATGAATCTATTTCCCGGCACAATGATTGGTATTGGCCCTCCAACAAACGATGGTTTTTATTATGATTTTGATTGTCCTCACCAAATAACAAAAGAAGATTTTAAAAAAATAGAATCAGAAATGAAAAAAATTATAAAATCTAAAAATAAATTTTCAGGTTCTGTTGCATCAAGAGAAGAAGCTGCTAAATTATTTTCTAATCAACCCTATAAACTTGAAATAATTAATAGTATTCCAAAAAATGAAGAAGTGACAATATGGAGTCACGAAAGCTGGGAAGACATTTGCCGTGGTGACCATGTAGAACATACAGGTAATATCAAAGCTTTTAAGTTATTAGATGTTGCTGGCGCATATTGGAGAGGTGATGAAAAAAATAAAATGCTCCAAAGGGTTTATGGGACTGCTTGGGAATCAAAGGAAGAGCAAAAAAAACATTTAGAAAAATTAGAATTGGCATCAAAAAGAGATCACAGAAAATTGGGATCAAGTCTTGATCTGTTTTATTTTGATGAGTTTTCTCCGGCAATGCCCTTTTTCCTTCCAAAAGGAACATTTGTTATGAATCAGCTAACAAGCTACATGAGAAATAAGTACGATAAATATGGTTATGAGGAAGTAATTACGCCTCAAATTTTTAGTTCTAAACTATGGGATCTGTCAGGCCACTCAAGTCACTTCAAAGACAATATGTTTTTTACAGAAAACGAAGATAATAAAATGGGCATAAAGCCTATGAACTGCCCATCACATTACCTTCTTTACAGATCAAAATTACATTCATATAAAGATTTGCCTGTAAGATATGCTGATTTTGGCAGACTTCATAGAAATGAAAGATCTGGGGTTTCCCACGGCTTAACAAGAGTAAAATCATTTTCTCAAGACGATTCGCATATTTTTTGCATGAAAGAACAAATAGAATCTGAAATTTTAAATTTTCTTAAATTTTTGGAAGAAGTTTATGAAGATTTTGGTTTTAGTAAGCCAACTTATTACCTATCACTTAGACCAGAAAATAGAACTGGGGATGATGAAATGTGGGATTATTCAGAATTGATTATGAAAAGTATATTAGAAAGTTCAAACATGGATTTTTCTGTCCAGGCTGGAGAAGGTGCTTTTTATGGGCCAAAAATTGATATTACTGTCCCAGATGCATTAGGAAGAGAATGGCAACTTGGGACAGTTCAGTTAGATTTTTTTGCATCAGGCAAATTTGGTTTAAATTTTATAAATAAAGATGGTGAAAAAGAAGATGTTGTGCTGATTCATCGTGCTATATTTGGGTCTCTTGAAAGATTTTTTGGGATCTTAATAGAACATTTTGGGGGAGCCTTCCCACTTTGGCTTGCCCCAGAACAATACACCATAATCCCAATATCGGAAGACCATTTTGAAGAATGCAAAATTATTGAGAAAAATCTATCATCAGTTGGCCTAAGAGGGAAAGTTGATTTATCAAGTGATAGATTTAACAACAAAATCAGAAAAGCTCAAAAAATGAAAATACCCTTAATGATAATTATTGGAGATAACGAGGTTGAAAATAGTTCATTAACCATTAGACTAAGAAATGGTGAAAACTTAAATGATGTTAAAATTAAGACATTAGAAAAAATATCAAATAATAATATAAAAATTAATGACGATGAGGGAATTAAGTTAGCTTTCATTAAAGCAGGGGAAAAAAATGAGTGAAGAAGAAATAAAAATCCACAGAGGTCTTAATAATGTTTATTTTGATAGAACAAAGACGACTTACATCAATGGCAAAGAGGGCATACTAGAATATAGAGGTTATAATATTCATGATCTTGCTGAAAATTCTTCGTTTGAAGAAGTTTCTTATCTTTTGCTTTACGGAAAATTGCCTACAAGCACAGATCTAGAGTCGTTTAATTCTACTTTAAAAAGTTCTAGAAAAATTCCAGATGAAATTATTGATATTATAAAATCTTTAAAAGATTCCCATCCTATGGATGTTCTTAGAACATCAGTTTCTGCTCTTTCTAGTTTTGATGAAGAAGCTGGAGATAAAAGTTATGATGCAACTATGAGAAAAGGTATTAGGTTAACATCTCAAGTACCTACAATTGTTATGGCTCATAATTCTATTAGAAACGGCAAAGATCCCATTGAACCCAGCAAAGATTTATCCCATGCCGCAAATTTTATATATATGCTAAATGGTGAAAACCCAACCGAAAGTACATCAACACTGATGGACAAAGATTTTATTGTTCATGCTGATCATGGATCAAATGCTTCAGCTTTCGCAGCAAGAGTTTGCGCAGGGACTCAAGCAGATTTACATAGTGCCATTACAACTGGCATTTCAGTTTTATCAGGACCATCTCATGGAGGTGCAGCAGAAAACGTTATGAAAATGGTAAAAGAAGTTGGGTCGCCCGATAATGCAAAAGATTATGTAATAAATCTCCAGAAGTCTGGAGAAAGAGTAATGGGGTTTGGTCACAGAGTTTATAAAGCCGAAGATCCAAGAGCTGCACAATTAAGAGAAGGTGTTAAATTTTTAAGTGAAGAAAAAGGTGACCCAAGTTGGTATGAAATATTGGTTTCAGTTATGGATGCTATGAAGCCGTATCAAAGAAGAGGAATATATGCCAATGTAGATTTTTTTGCAGGAGTTATTTATCACCTTTTGGGTATCCCGACAGACTTATTTGTTCCTATATTTGCAGTTGGAAGAATACCTGGATGGACAATCCAAGTTCTTGAACAGTACGAAAATAATATTTTGCTTAGACCTCTTTTGAGCTACACAGGAGAACACAAGCAAGAATACATCCCAATTGAAAATAGAAAATAAAAATCTTTTAGATAAAATTTTTTCAAAATCTTCAACTGTTGATTATTCATATTTTATAAACCATTCTTTATATGATGATAAATATGGATATTATAAAAATAAAGATATTAAGAAGGATTTTTTTACTAGCCCAATTACCCACAATTCTTTTGGAAAAATAATCTCTAAACAATTGAAAGATGTCTGGGAATACTATGAAAAACCAAGACAATTTATCGTAGTTGAACTTGGGGGAAATTCAGGAAAATTAAAAGAAGATATTCTAGAGTCTATATCAAAAGATAAGAAATTTTTTAATTCTATTATTTATTTAAATATAGATGAAGTAAATGGAGAAAACCTTAACGACATAGAATTTGAAGCAGATCTGGGGTGTATAATATCAAATGAATTTTTTGACGCTCTCCCCTTTGACAGGTACCTAAAAGATGGGCAAAGTATAAAAAAATTATTTGTGAAATCTGATAACGGTAAGCTCATGGAGGTATCTAAAAAAGTTAAAGATTTTAGATTTTTAAACAATGACATAACATCGAAAATACCTGAAGGATCAACCTTTGAAATTATTAAAGACCTAGATTTAATTAGTAAAAAATTATCATCCTTATTTAATTATTGCGTAATGATAACAATTGATTATGGATATAATGATTACAAAAAATTATTTTTTAAAAATCCGAATGGGTTAGTTCGATGCTATTCTAGGCATTCAATGGATAAGAATATTTTGGAAAATGTCGGAGAAAAGGATATTACTTGTGATGTAAACTTTAACTACCTTAATGAATCTTTAAATAAATATGGATTTATTAAAATTGGTAACACTTCTCAAGAAAAATTTTTGATAAAAAACGGGCTTCGAACATATTTTGATAATTCAAACAATGAAACAGAAAAAAGGAATTTAATTTCATTAATTAATCCGGATGGAATGGGAGGGTTTCATGTTTATTTTCATGAAAAGCCAAATGCTAATTTTATTCCAAGTTGCCTAGATAATTAATAAAATTTACCGTCAGATTTTAATTCTGAAGGTTTGCTTTTTTCATTAATCTGTTTCATGGACGCCATAAAAGATGTCTTCATTAATGCAACTTCTGACATAAGGGGCATCCATAAAAAACCTTGCTCAATCCTCTCAATTACTTCTTCGGGAGATCCACAATGAATTCCAGTTGGTATATTATGCTTTTTACCTGCCTCAAGAACTTTGTTAACAGCTTCAACATGTTTTGGGTGCTGATTATTCATACCCAATGGAACATTTAGAGTGGCAGCCAAATCATTTGGGCCAATAAATACAACATCAACGCCTTCAACTTCCATTATTGAGTCAATTTGGTTGACTGCATTAATATCTTCAATCATAATCACAACACAGATTTCTTCATCAGCATGTTTCATATAATCAGGGTATATAGCATTTGGCCTAGTAGCACCAATTCCTCTTGTTCCTATTGGAGGATACCTGCATGCATCAACTGCTCTTTTAGCCTCTTCGGCATTTTTGACATCAGGTACTACTATTCCTAATGCCCCGGAATCGACAACTCTTTTTATTATCAACGGATCACTTCCAGCTACTCTAACAAAAACCGGAATATCTGAGTGTTCTACAGCTCTGAAACAATGTACGAGCTCACCTAAATCGATTGAACTATGCTCACATTCAATATTTATCCAATCAATGCCACTTGATGCAAGTGTTTCACATACCAACGGATTACCGCTTGATACCCAAGTTCCAATTGAGGGAATGCCTTTTTTAATTTTTTGTTTTGCTATATTTTTTTTCATTTTATTAATTATTTTGTTGAATAGTTGTATTATGTATCAAGTTTATTTAGAAAAATATAGATTACTCTAAGAAATAATTAAAAGGAAGTCATGGGAAGATTTAACAAATTACAAACTCTAAATTATATAAATGAAAATAAAATAGTTCCTGTATTTTATAATTCGGATATTGACGTATCGATAAACGTGATGAAAGCGCTTCATAGGGGCGGCATCAAAGTTCTTGAATTCACAAATAGGGGTGACTTTGCTTGGGAAGTATTCAATGATCTCGAAAAATATTGTCGTGATAATTTACCTGATATGATTCTGGGAGCTGGCTCAATATCAGATGAAACAATGGCTAATATGTATATTTCCTCCGGATCTAATTTTATAGTTGGCCCTTTAACAAATAGGGGCGTTGCTCTTGCTTGCAATAGAAAGAAAATCCCTTATATGCCCGGTTGCCTAACACCATCTGAAATATCAAAAGCTGAAGAGTTGGGTTGTGATGTGGTAAAAGTTTTTCCTGCTGATGCAGTAGATGGTCCAGGTTTTATAAAATCTGTTTTAGCCCCAATGCCCTGGAGCTGGATTATGCCCACTGGCGGTGTTGACATGGAAGAAGAGGGTTTAAAGAGCTGGTTAGATTCAGGTGTTTTTTCTGTTGGGGTTGGGTCTAAATTATTTACAAGCGAAATCATCAAAAACAAAGACTGGGACCTTTTAGAGTCTCAAAGTAAAAAGCTTGTAGAAATTATCAAAAAAATTAAATAAGGAGATGAGATGAAAAAAGTAGCTACATTTGGTGAAATATTATTAAGGCTTGCTACACCTAACAAAGAAAGAATATTGCAAGCTAAAAATTTTGACGCAGATTATGGAGGAGGAGAATACAATGTTGCTGTTTCCTTATCTCAATTTGGGGTTCCTACAAAATTTGTCACTGCCCTTCCTAGTAATGCAGTTGGTGACTCTGCAATGTTCAGAATAAAGGGATTCGGGATTGATTCTTCATCGATTGTAAGGCAGGGCGACAGAATGGGGTTATATTTTTTGGAACATGGAGCTGCGATGAGGGCTTCAAAAGTTGTTTATGATAGAGCTAGAAGTTCTATAAGTGAAATTAAATCAGGTGATATCGATTGGGAAAAAGCATTTAATGGGGTTGATTGGTTTCACTTTACAGGAATCACTCCTGCATTATCTAGTTCTGCTGCTGCAGTTACTTCTGAAGCAGCAAGTGCGGCAAAAGATTTAGGGCTTACTGTAAGTGCTGATATGAATTACAGAAAAAATTTATGGTCACCTCAAGAAGCTCAATTGATAATGAAGCCCTTAATGAAATATGTTGATATTGCTATAGGGAACGAAGAGGATGCTGAAAAATGCCTTGGAGTATCTGCGGAAAATCAAGATGTTACTTCAGGTGAATTAAATCCAGAGGCTTATAAAGGGGTTTTATCAAAACTTACGGAAAACTTTGGGTTCAAAAAAATAGGAATAACATTAAGAGAAAGTATTTCAGCAAGTGATAATAATTGGTCTGCCATATATTCTGATAATGGTGACATTTATATTGGAAATAAATATTCTATCCATATGGTTGATAGAGTAGGTGGAGGTGATTCTTTTTCTGCAGGAATTATTTATGGAAATATTATGAACATGACTGCGGAGGAGACATTAAATTTTGCTGTTGCATCTTCTGCCTTGGCTCATACAATTCATGGAGACCTAAATTTAGTTACATTATCTGAAGTAAATTCAATAGTAAAAGGTGATACCAGTGGGAGAGTTCAAAGATAATTTTAGACTTAAAAATTTAGTCTTTTTTTTATCTTTCACATTAATTATTTTTAATTTAAATTTTATTTATGCTGATGAGCATTTAGAAAAAATAGAAAGTCTAAAATCAAAAAATTATTCTATTAATATTTATTACCCTTCTAATCCAAAGGTAGGTTATTTAGACTTAGAAATTGAATTTTCTAAAATTCCAGAGGACATAAAACTTTTATTAATAGCGAGCTTAGATGAAGATAAATTTCAAACATACGCTCTAAGTTCAACTGATGAGCCAAAAATATATAAATGTGTATTTGATTTAGAAAAAAGTGGCTTATGGAATTTTGATGTTTCTATAGCTGGTCCATCAGGGACAGAAGAAAATTTGTATTTTCAAATTAATTTATTAGACAGGAATCGAGAAACAAGTCCATTTTCTCTTTCATTTTATTTATTTAGTTTTATATTTTTAGCCATATTTCTTGGACCATTGTATATTTTTAGGAAAGATATATTTAATAAACCGTGAGATAAAATGGCAAATTTTAAAGTCGCACTTGTTGGAGTTGGACAAAGAGGCCTTCAACATTTGAAAGCATTATCAGATTTAAGGGACGAAGGGTTAATTTCAATTCAAGCATTGGTTGATCCGTTTGAAGAAAATCTAAAAAAAGAAAAAATTGATTCTTATATCTCTAATTACAATGAAAAGGGGATTAAACTTTTTACAGACTATGAAGAAATGATTAATTCTGTTGATGTAGACGGAATATGGTTTGTGATCCCACCAAACCAACACAAAAATGAAATAATTTCTGCAGCTGAAAAAGGAATTGCTATATTTGCTGAAAAACCCCAAAGTTTATATTTAGATGAAATCTTTCCTATGGCAGAAGCAATTGAAAAAAATAATGTTGCATCTATTTGTGGCTTTCAAATGGAATATGACCCTTGGTACACAAAGGTAAGAAGTTATTTAAAAGGAAAAAATATATCCTCAATGATGATGATCAACTGTGGTGCTGTTGAAACTCACGGAGTTAAGCACTCAATAATTACTAAAGGTGAAGGTCCTCAAAATAGAATTTGGACGGCTGATAGAAACTGGTCCGGTACTTCCATGGTTGAAGCAGGAATCCACCAAACAGACTTAATGAGATATTGGTCCAATGATGAAATTGAATGGGTTATAGCTAACTATGTTGAAAGGCCTGAGAGCTTACAAAAATCACAAGGAAATAATCCAATTTCTTATCATGTCTCATTTGGATTAAAAAAAGGCGGAATTGCAAATTTAACACTTACAAAACCAGCTGGTGTCTTTTTTATGGAAAGATATGACTACATATTAACAACAAATTCGATGATTAAATTTGAAGAAGATTTAATGGTGTACGGAATTGACAAGGATGACTATAACATTAATTTAGGGAGAGAACATTTTAGAAATAGAAATGTTTTCAAAAAAGAAGAAATAGAAAAAATAATTGCTAAGGGACCTCACAATGACCCCATGGGTCAAATAAATACAAAAAAGATATCTGAATGTTTTATTAAATCAATCGTCGATAATAAGCCTGAATTACGAAGCAATTCTTTTTCATCTTCAATTAATTCGCTATCTAGTGTTTTGGCGGCGAACGTTTCGGCAAACTTAGGTGGAGAAAAAATAAATATTAAAGAATTTGAATATTCAAATAAATTTTCAAATTATAGAAAAAAATGAAGATAAAATTAACTAACATTTATTCATTTCCTGTAAGGGCAAAAACAGATTGGCTAATTCTTGAAATAATTTCTGAAAACAATATTAAAGGATATTCAGAACTTACTATGTCAAATTATTACAAAAGAGATGAATTAATATCAATTACTAAAAAACTAATAAAAACATTATCAAGTAAAGATATTGAAAATGATAATCAAGTAAAAGAGATTTTAGAAGAAAATAAAGAAGAGTCTCTAATTTTTAATACTTCTATTAGTGGCATCAGAAGTGCATGCTCAGATATTTTTTCAAAAATAAAAAAAGTTCCAATGAATATTTATTTAGCAGAAATAAAAAAAAGGGAAAAATCTGATTCGGTTGAATTGTATGCAAATATAAATAGATCTCTTTTGCCAAATAACCATGGGCCTGTAGATAGAAGCTCTAGCTCTTTTTTTAATATGGCAAAAAAAGCGAATAATGCTGGTTTCAAAAAAATAAAATGCGCTCCTTTCGATGGATTTGAAAGTGAAGAGTATGAGAATAAAAAGTTTATAAAAGCAGGAATAGATAAAGTTTCATTGATATCAAAAAAATTTAAGAATGAAATTGAAATTTTGGTAGATTGTCATTCAAAATTTAGTTTAAATGAATCCAAGGTTGTAGAAAAGAAACTCTATGATTTAGGCGTAAAGTGGTTTGAAGAGCCTATGGACCCTCAAAAAAATTTAAAGGAACTTAAAGAACTAAAACAGCTTATAAAAAGTAAACTTGTAGGCGGCGAAGAGTTTTATGGTATTAATAAATTTTATACTTTAATTATAAATAATTTTTTAGATATCGTAATGCCAGATATTAAATATTGTGGCGGCATTGAAGAGGCAATGAATATCGGGGTAAAGCTAGAGAATATTTCTGACGAATGCTTTTCAATACATTGTCCCTCAGGCCCAATATCATTAGCTGGGAGTGCTCATGTTACATCTGCATTATCATCTAAATTGCCATTGGAGCATGCAGTTTTTGAAATAGAAGATAGACATGAATTTGTATATCCAAATGAAAATATTAAAAATGGAAAATATATATTTAATAATAATTTTGGAATAGGGGTTATTCCTAATTTTTCAAAAGAAAATAAACATTTACTCAAAGATTATCTATAACTCAGTATGCACCTAGAAAATGACAAAGCTTTTTGGTTAAGTAGAAATAATTTAATTAATTTATTTTCTGTTAATGAGTTTAAAGAAAAAATTATTAAGATAAATGTATTTAACTCCAAGGAGTTTAAAGATTTTAGCGTACTTGATTCTTTAATTATGCATAATGAAAATTTGATTATTTTAAAAACAAATGACTACAATATTTACCTGTCTTTACCTTTTAATTTTGAAAGCAATTTTAATAACCTAGAAGAAATAATAAATTTCATTCAAAATGACAGAGAAATATTTATTTTCTTTATTGAACTTGGATCTTGGATAATAGGAAAAATTAAATTCAAAGAAATATTGGCTTCAAAAAGAGGGTCAAGATATGTGAAAGGGAGGCATAAAGCTGGGGGTCAATCGCAAAGAAGATTTGAACGCAATAGAGAAAAATGGATTGAAGAGCTCTATAAAAAATTCGTTTTAAATATTAATGACTTTTTTAAAAAAAATATAGACGAAAGTGATTATTATTTGGCATTTGGCGAAGAGAAAGTAATTAATGATTTATTTAATTATGACTTCAAAAATAAAAACAAATTTATTAAAAGAAAGTCTAGCCTTAAAAACTATAATTCAAAAACTCTTGTAAGCGCTTCCACAAATATTTGGTCTTCAAGAGTATACATTGATACGAAAAATGCTATAGTAAAAAATTATGATTAGCTCCGAAAGAATTACATATATGAATGGTGACTTTATTCCAGAGAGTGAAGCAAAAGTTCATTTCAGGGACAGAAGTTTTAAATACGGCGACGGTGTTTTTGATATGACAAGAACATTTGGGCACAAAATATTTAAAATTGAAGAACATGTCGAACGGCTTTACAGGTCACTTAATTATTTAGATATCAAAATAAATTTAACTCCAAAAGAAATGATAGATATTTCAAATGATGTTTTACAAAAGAATCTTCATTTAATTAATAAAGATGAAGATTATTGGGTGGGCCAAAGAATATCGAGGGGTGTTGACAGGGTAGGCGGCGAACAGTGGGATTTAGAAGGAGGGCCTACAGTGATTGTGGAATGCGCACCTCTTCCTCTAAAGCCACGCGCTTCGCTTTATGAAACTGGTATAAAAGTATGGACGCCATCTACCAGAAGAACGCCGTTTCAAAGTATGAGCCCTAGGGCAAAAACTCATAATTATATAAATTTAATTTTGGGAGACAATGAAGTTAAAAGAATCGATAAAGATGCTTGGGCTATACTTCTTGACCTTAAAGGAAATTTAACTGAAGGAATGGGAAGCAATATTTTTACAGTTTCAAGCGGGACTATATATACACCTAAAGCTCAAAATGTATTAGGAGGAATAAGCAGAGAAACTGTAATAAACCTTGCTAAAGATTCAGGTCTCGACTTAATTGAAAAAGACATTGAAGTTTATGAAGCAATAAATTCTGATGAAATATTTTTAACATCTACAAGCCTTTGCATTTGCCCAGTCTCATACTTTAATGGTAAAAAAATCGGAAATAATACTTTTGGGCCAATAACAACAAAACTTATAGATCTTTATCAAAATTTTGTATCTTTTGATTTTGTCGGCCAATATCTAAAAAATTTAGATTAAAAAGGGCAGGCTTGCAAAAGAAAAGAAAAAACTTATCTTTTAAATCTGCATCTTTAGATTTATTGCTATCTTTTTTGTGGGGGGGTCATCCAACTGCATTAAAAATTGCTATTCCTTATGCACCGCCAATTAGACAGGGCTGGATGAGATTTGTTGTGAGTGGCATAGTAATATTTTTTTGGTCAAGATATAAAAAAATTTCTTTATATCCAACCAGGAAAGAAATTAAACCACTTGCACAACTCGGTATTCTTTTTTCTGTACAGCTACTTTTTTTAAATATTGGAATTAGTAAAACTTCTGTTTCTTCAAGCGTAATATTAAATAGTACATATCCAATATGGGTCATAACTTTAGGTCATTTTTTTATTAAAGAGGACAATTTTACTCTTTTAAAACTTTTCGGAGTATCAATTGCATACCTTGGAATAGTGGTTACATATTTTGATTCTTTCGGTAATTCTGATTTTATTTTAGGTAATTCCTTTTGCCTAGCTTCAGGCTTTCTTCTAGGCGTAAGAACAATATTCTTAGCAAAAAGCAGTGAGTCTATTGCGCCAATGAAGCTGTTAATGGCACAAGCTTTTTTTGGGTCTATTATTTTTATAATTTTAAGTATTTTTTTTGAAAGAGATCCTTATATTTTTTCTATGATTTTACTTTTATCTATTTTATATCAAGGTGCAATAGTTGCTGGCTTTAATTTCATAGTAAATATTTGGCTACTGAAAAACTATAAGCCTTCTCAGGTTACTGTTATTCACTTATCTCAGCCAATATTTGGCATACTAATTGGTTTTGTTGTTTTAGGTGAAAATATAGGCCCATTAGTTCTTCTTGGGGCTGTATTAGTAATTTTAGGTTCAGGCTTAGTTAGAAAAAATTCAAATTAAGTGCTTCATATTTAGTGCTTCTTTGTGTTAGAATTCATAGTTGGAAAATTACCATAAATTTTAGGAGGCAATAAACATGGCAATCAAGATAAAGCCACTTGGCGATAGAGTTGTTATAGAACCGTCAGAAGATGATGCAGAAAAAAGTGCTGGTGGTATCTATATACCTGATACCGCAAAAGAAAAGCCACAAAAAGGTAAAGTAGTTGCTGTTGGTCCTGGAAGGGTTAACGACGATGGCAAAACTCTAGATATGCCAGTAAAAACTGGTGACACAGTTGTGTATTCAAAATATGCTGGAACCGAATATAGCGAAAACGGTACAGAGTATTTAATTGTAAAAGAGTCAGATATTCTGGCTATAGTTTAATTTAGGAGGCATTAAAAATGGCTAAAGATTTAAGAATTGGGTCTGAGGGAAGAGCAAAACTAAAAGCAGGAATAGATATCCTTGCCGATACAGTTAAAGTAACCTTGGGTCCTAAAGGAAGAAATGTAATTTTAGACAAAAAGTTTGGTCCACCTCAGGTTTGTTCAGATGGCGTAACTATTGCTAAAGAAATTGATTTAGAAGACCCATTTGAAAATATGGGGGCTCAGCTCATTAAAGAGGCTTCTAAAAAAACGAATGATGACGCTGGTGATGGAACAACAACATCAACTGTTTTATCTCAAGCCTTAGTAGCTGAAGGCTTCAAAAACGTTGCTGCAGGGGCAGACCCAATGGCAATTAAAAAAGGGCTTGAGCTTGCTCTTGAGTCTGTAAGAAAATCAATTACTAAGCTATCTACTCCAGTAGAAGGTAAAGCACAAATTGCACAAGTTGCTACATTGTCTGCTCACGATGACGAGATGGGAAACCTAATTGCAAACGTTATGGAAAAAACTGGTAAAGATGGTGTGATAACTGTTGATGAGGGTAAGGGCTTAGAATATGAAACCGATTATGTTGAAGGTATGCAAATTGATAGAGGCTACATTTCTCCTTACTTCGTAACAAATGCAGATAAAATGGAAGCAATATTAGAAGATGCTTATGTTTTAGTAACTGATAAAAAAATATCTGCTGTTTCTGACCTTCTTCCTTTATTGGAAAAAGTTTTGAAAGGCAATAAAAATATTATTGTTATTGCTGAAGACGTAGAGGGAGAGGCCCTAGCAACATTAGTTGTTAACAGAATGAGAGGAACATTAAATGCTCTAGCTGTTAAAGCTCCTGGTTTTGGTGACAGAAGAAAAGAAATGCTTCAAGATATAGCAATTCTTACTGGCGCGAGGGTTATAACGGAAGATGTTGGGCTTAAATTAGAGTCTGCAGAGCTTGAAGACTTGGGAACTATTAGTAGAGTTGTTTCAAGAAAAGATGACACAACATTTGTTGGAGGAAAAGGGAACACAGCAGAAATTAAAGGGAGAATAGAGCAAATAAAGGCCCAAATCGAAGAGACTTCGTCCGATTATGACAGAGAGAAGCTTCAAGAAAGAATGGCTAAACTCTCTGGGGGTGTTGCAGTAATCAAAGTTGGTGCAGCAACTGAAATTGAGCTAAAAGAAAAGAAACAAAGGTTAGAAGATGCTCTGTCTGCTACTCGTGCTGCGGTTGAAGAAGGCATTGTGCCAGGTGGCGGAACAGTTCTAATAAGATCTGCAAATGACCTAAACAAACTTAAAGTAGATGGCGAATTTCAAACTGGTGTAAATATTCTTAAGAAGGCACTCGAAGAACCTGTAAGAGTAATTGCTGATAACTCTGGAGCAGAAGGTGCTGTTGTTCTTTCTGGCGTTCTTAAGGGAACTGGTAATCATGGTTATGATGCTGCTACTGATAAGTTTGGAGATATGCTCAAAATGGGTATTATTGATCCTGCAAAAGTTACAAGAGCTGCTGTAGAAAATGCAATTTCTGTTGGTGGTATGATTTTAACAACAGAATCAATGATGACAGACATACAAGAACCTGCCGGTCCTGCTGCTCCACCAATGCCTGGTGGTGGTATGGATGGAATGGGAATGATGTAAGCGTAGCTTGAAAATAATTTTAAAAGGGGTTGAGTTTTTCTCAACCCTTTTTAATTTATACCGTCATAAAGTTTTATCATGCCTTCCATCCAAGATTTTTGGACTTCGGGTTTCCAGTTAGGGTCAAAATCAGGATATTTATCTAAAATTTTAGATATTATTAATTCGTTAGTGTTTAATTTAGTTTTTGGAATAGAAGCTAATTTAGTGTTTGAATTTTTTTCATTTTTTTTTGGAGAAGATAAGCCATGCCTTCTAGCCAATATATAACTTGAAAGTTCTATTCCTGCGTCTTGGCAAGCCTGAATAAAAAAAAGTTGGCATTTATTTAACATGCCATCAATTATGCCAACAGACCTAAAAGACTCGTTAAATTGAGATCTAGTTGCCCTAATTAAGTCTATCTGAAATATGTCAGAATATTTTAATTCTAAAATATCCTTAATTTTTAATTGTCTTTGAGTTCCTGTTGAGTTAACTAACTCTTCTAATTTTTGTGTAGGAACTCCATTATCTGAAATCAAGCGAAGGGATTTTAGGGCTGTCATCAATTGTTGGCCTGTAGTTCCTGAATATCTTGGACCCCATACACTCCTATCTATCCTTGATGGTAATCCTTCTTTAAGTAATTCCAAAAAATTTCGGAATGTCCTGTATGAAACATATGGAAATGCTACTTTTGTCATATTTATAAAATTTATATTTGAATTAATTTAATATCTAGGATTGATTCTATCACTCATTCTGAAAATAATCATTTTTAGAATGCATAAATTTCCCAATAGGACAGTTTTTGAATTTACTTTTTAGAATGCCCAAAATAGTAACTATAAATTAAGAATTTCTAGGAGAAACATATGGATATTGAAATAAACAGCATTGAGTTTGATGCTGATTCAACAATAAAGCTAGAATCAAGAAAAGAAACAAAAAGGTGGTCAAAGTTTTCTAATCAATTTGTTCCTGTTGTTAAAAAATTAACCAAACATAAATATAAACTTATATCCGGCGCAGAAAAAATTCATATTGCAACTGAAAAGGGCGAGAATACTGTTAACTGTAATATAGTTACTGACCTAAATGAAGAAGAAAAGGGTGCGCTTGATTTACGCCTTTCATATCAAGGATCGGAAACGTGCTCTATTACACTAGGTGAAAAGTTTTTAGAGTTTAGACAAAATTTTTCTATTACCCAACAAGAGCTCGCAAAAAAAACTGGGATTACACCCGGGACAATTCATCATTACGAAAGCCTAATTAAAACTTTAGCGCCTAAGTTGAAAGAAAATGTAAGAAACAAAGAACTGACATTTAAGGAAGCGAGAAGCATTGCTGATATAGATGATTATGATAGACAACTTCAGCTCGCAAAACCATTTCTAAAAGGTGAGCTAAGTTCGGTTCATGTTGAAAAAATAGTTTCTTTGGCTAAGAAGCACCCAACAACAGAAGTTAAAATAATTATTGAAAGCGTAACAAAGGGAAGGCAAATAGTTGAGGAAAAGAAGCCTAATATAGAAAAAAAGCCAGTTGAAAATCCAATTGATTTTGGCTCAATAGATGCTAGGGTTCTAAAGCTTTCTGCTGAAATTGATTTAATTCAGTCAGAAGAGATTCCTGAATTTAAAAGATTAAAACTTATTAGTTCTCTTAGAATTTTACAGAGCAGAACACAGTTGGCCTTATCTTCATTAAATACTAAAGCCGAAAGTTTTAAATTATTAGATTCTAAACTTATTAAAAAATAGTATTTAAAAATATGAAAAGGTTACTTTTAATTAGTTTTTTTATTGGATTATTTTTTTCAATATTTTATCTTGTTTCATCAACCTTAGTATGTAAATTTGTTTTTGACTGCTCCATAGAAGTTAAAAATTATATATGGGGAGCAATAATAATAACCTTTTCAATTACATTAATTATATCTTTAATTTTAGGTGTATTATGGTACATTTATAGGGCAACAAAAGTTTAAGCATAGGAGAAAAATAATGTCTGAAAATAATTTTGATTTATGTGTTATTGGCGGCGGACCAGGAGGCTATCATGCAGCAATTAGAGCTGCCCAATTAGGCCTAAAAACAGCTTTAATAGAAAAAGATGATGGAAGTGGTTATGCCGGACTGGGAGGTGTATGTTTAAATTGGGGATGCATACCTTCTAAATCGTTACTTAAAAACGCAGAACTTGTCAACCAAATTAAAGACTCTGAAAAATGGGGCATATCTTTCGATAATGTTTCCTTTGATTTTGAAAAAGCAATAACTAGAAGCAGAGATGTTTCTAAGCAACTTACACAAGGCATAGAATATTTAGTTAAGAAAAACAAGATATCTCTTTATAAAGATAAGGCATCATTTGAAAACGACGGATCTATTTCTTTAGAAAAAAGCAAAGATAAGTTAACTTCAAAAAAATTTATTGTTGCAACAGGCGCTAGACCACGAAACTTGCCTAATTTAGAAATTGATGGAGATAAAATTATTTCTAGTAGAGAAGCATTAGAAATTAAAGATCTTCCAAAATCAATTGGAATTATTGGTGCAGGTGCAATTGGTGTGGAGTTTGCCTACCTTTTTAATGCTTATGGTGTTGAGGTAAAAATATTTGAAGCTCAAGGTCATCTTGTTCCAAATGAAGACAAAGCTATTTCTTCTGAACTTGAAAAGATTTTTTCTGGCAAAGGTATAACTTTTGAATTAAATTCTACTGTTACGAACACTAATATTTCTTCTGAAAACGTAACAATTGAGTACGATTCTAACGGAGAAATCAAAAATTATTCCTGTGACAAACTTTTAGTTGCTGTAGGGGTTCAATCAAATGTAGACGGGATTGGCTTAGAAAATGTTGGTGTAGAGCTTGAAAATAATTTCATTAAAATTGATGAGAATATGACAACTTCTAACTCAAACATTTATGCCGTTGGAGATGTAACCGGGAAGCTTATGTTGGCTCATGTTGCTTTTTCTCAGGGTGTTATTGCAGCTGAAACTATAGCTGGTCATAATCCAAATCCAATTAATTATGTTGATATGCCGCGTTGTACATATTGCCAGCCCCAGATTGCAAGTTTAGGTTTAACTGAAGATCAGGCAACGGAGCAAGGATACAGTGTTAAAGTGTCTCAATTTCCTTTTAAAGCCGTAGGTAAGGCAATTTCAATTGGAGATTCTGAAGGTTTTGTTAAACTTGTTGCTGACAGTGATAGTGGTGAATTATTAGGAGCCCATATGATTGGCCCAGAGGTTACTGAAATGATAGCTGAGTTAGGCCTTCTTAAATATCTTGAAGGAACTGATGTAGAGGTTGCTGAATTGACCCATGCCCACCCCACTTTGTCTGAGGCTGTAAAAGAAGCGGCTTTGTCACTTGGTGATGGTGCTATTCATATTTAGTAAATTAAGTCTTCACTTTCCTGGTCGTATTTAAAAATTGAATAGTGCTTTATTCCAAGCTTATTGATTTTTTCTACCCCACCTTCATTTCTGTCAAACACAGACATAGAGTATTTAATATTTGCACCGATTTTCTGAATTTCTAATATAGTGCTTATTATGCTTCCGCCCGAAGTTACAGTATCATCAATAACTACAACATTGTCTCCTTTTTTTATATTACCTTCTATTTTATTTGAGAGACCATGTTCTTTTGCAGATGACCTGATGTAAAAACCAGGTATATTTTTATTTTGGTGTATTCGAGCCGACAGAGATATTGCGGTAATCAAAGGAATAGCTGCTGTAGCAGGACCCCCAATTTTATCAAATGGAAAATTCAACTTTGATAAAAATATTTTTGCTATCATTTCAGAACCTTGGGGATCGAGGCTTATTATTCTGCCATCCATATAGTAATTACTTTTTTTTCCAGATGAGAGTGTAAAATCTCCTTTTTGGAAGACTCCAAGCTCATAAACTCTTTTGTATAAAATTTCTATTTGTTTCATATATATAACTTATTTTCTTTAATATATTTAATGATTGCTTCAGGAACAAGGTCTTCCCAATTTTCATTTTTATTAATTTTATTTCTTATTTGAGAGCTAGAAATTTTAAAGTGTTCACACTCTAGATATTTAAAACCTTTTTTATTAGTTTTCTTAGTTTTATTTCTTGGGGCAATTATAAAATCAGCTAATTTACATAACTTTTTAAAATCTTTCCACTCATCTATGTTCTCTAAGTTATCATCTCCAATAATTATTGAAAAAGAATTTTTTTCATCATAGATTTTTTTAATATCCTGTATTGTATCAATCATATATGTTGTTCCACCTCTTTTTATATCAATATCTTGAACTTCAAAGCTCTCAAATTGCTTAATTGCAAGTTCACACATTTTAAGTCTATTGTTATTTTTAGCGTAAGTTTTTTTCTTTTTTAACCAAGGTTGGTTTAAAGGGACGAATATAATTTTTTCAAGATTATAATAATATTTAGATAGTGCTGCTATTTTCATATGCCCATTATGAATTGGGTCAAAACTTCCTCCTAATATTCCTATTTTCATTTATATTCCAGCTCAATATTTTCAATTTTAATTAGTGTCCCTTTTTCTATTTTATCTCTCTCTATTTCCTGAAAAAAATTCCTTTTATTGAGTATATTATGAAATTGGAATTGAACCTCGGGTTTGTTTAAATTGCTACCTTTTGCAATTCTAATTATTTCATCATCTATAACTTTTATTATTTTTTCTTTGGGAAGGTATTCATATATTTTCCTATCATCAATGACTCTTGGTTTATGCAGGAATATGTTATTTTTAGTTTCTTTATTAATTTTTTTTATTTTAAAATTTGATAATAATAAATTCTTAATTTCAAGATAATTTTTATTACTAAATATTTT
>JACETA010000020.1 GCA_013911545.1 Chloroflexota bacterium
GTTTGAAGCTATTAATTAACTAAATTGATTGATATGGGGGAGAAAAATAAAATATTTACAAGGATTTTATTATTTTGGAAAGAATTATTGGAATTGATATTGGGCTCAGAAATACCGGTTACGGGATAATAGATTTTGATCAAAATAGTGAGAAAATTGTCGAAGGTGGAGTAATAAAAACTGATTCTAAAAAAAATTTAGATGAAAGGCTTTTAACAATTTTTAATGACTTAGATTATATTTACAAGAAATATGCACCTAAATATTCTTCAATAGAAGATTTGCATAGCAGGTATAGAAATCTTAAAACAGCTATTATTATGGGGCATGCTCGAGGTGTAGCCTGCGCTGTTTCAGCCTTAAATAATGCACCAGTTTATCATTATCAACCAACTCAAATAAAGAATATTGTTACTGGCTCGGGAAGAGCAGACAAAAATCAAATGATAAAAACTGTCTCTAATAGATTAAATTCACCTGCAATAAAAAATGAACATGTAGCAGATGCTTTTGCAACATCTATTTGCCATTGGGTTATGTTTAGTTCAATTAAAAAAGTATAAAATAGTATTATGATCAGCTTTTTAAATGGAGAAATAAGAAATATATTTTCTGAAAAGTCTGTAATAGAAATTGATGTTTCAGGCGTAGGATATGAAGTATCTTTGCCAAAGTTTGTTTTAGATGAAGTTATAAATAATGGAAAAAAAAATGGTGAAAAAATAAACCTAGAAATCTATTATCATGCAACTGAAAGATCCCCAAAACCTTTACTTGTTGGGTTCAATAATCATTTAGAAAAGTTATTTTTTGAAAAAATTATTCAAGTTGAAGGTGTCGGGCCTTTAAAAGCTGTTTCGGCATTAATTTTTCCTGTTGCAATTGTATCTCAGGCTATAGAAGATGAGGATATCTCAGTACTTAATCAAATGCCTGGAATTGGGGCGAGGGCTGCTCAAAAAATGATTGCTACATTAAAAGGTAAGCTTATAGATATAATTTCTGAGTCACGCTCTTCATTAAATGATGCAGATTCAAATAAAAATGCACTCCGAGATGACATTGTTGAAATTTTAGTGGGCTTAGGTTTTAAAGAATCAGATGCTATTATAAAAATTAATGAAGTTATTTCTGAAAAACCTGAGCTTAAAGATAATCTTGAAGAAATAATTAGAGAAATTTTTAAATCCAAATAAATATGCCAATCGAAGAAATTATCAATAACAATTCTAATCAAAACAACAATAAAGTTATTGAAAATACTGAAAAAAAAGACTACATAAATGATTTAAGGCCAAAAATTCTTAAAGAATATGTTGGGCAGAATGATGTAGTTAACAGCCTCAAGACTGCTATTAAGGCTTCAGAAGCAAGGGATGAGCCAATGGAACATGTATTATTCCATGGCCCCCCAGGTTTAGGAAAAACAACATTGGCTCATGTGATTTCAAAAGAAAAAAAATCTAATTTAGTTGTTACTTCAGGGCCTAGCCTTGAAAAGCCAGCAGATATTGTTGGGTTATTATCAAATTTATCTGAAGGAGATGTTCTTTTTATAGATGAAATTCATAGGATATCTAAAGGAGTTGAAGAGTATTTTTATTCTGCAATGGAAGATTTTAAAGTAGATTTCATAACTGGTTCAGGTACATTCGCTAAAACACTTACTTTTCCATTAAATAAATTCACACTTGTTGGGGCAACAACAAGAGTTGGTATGCTTTCTTCCCCTTTGAGAGATAGATTCGGCTTAACTTATCATCTTGATTTTTATGATATTTCAGATTTATCGACAATAGTTAAAAGATCTTCCAGTATTTTAAAAGTTAATATTGATGATCAAGCTACAAAGGAAATTGCCATAAGGTCAAGAGGCACACCGCGAATTGCTAATAGATTATTAAGACGGGTCAGGGATTACCATCAAGTAAATTCAAAGATTAAAATTATTAATGGAAAGTTAGCATCTGAAGCGATGGAATTGGAAGGGGTAGATCAAAAAGGTCTGGACAGACTAGATAGGCAATATTTAATAACCTTGTCAAAAAACTACAATGGTGGTCCAGCTGGAATTGAAGCTTTAGCTGCAACTTTAAATGAGGAGTCTCAAACTTTAATGGATGTAGTTGAGCCCTATCTATTAAAAATTGGTTTTATTATTAGAACCCCTTCTGGGAGAAAAGTTACCATTGACGGATTAAAATATACTGGAGTTGAAGTTAGAAAAAAGAGTGGTGATCAGAAAAGATTGTTTTAATTTAGGTCATCAAAAGATGATTCATTATTGCTCCATAATTTCCAGTATAAATTTTTATTTGATAATAAATCTTCGTGATTTCCTATTTCAACAATTTCACCCTTGTTTAAAACAATTATTTTGTCTGCATTTTTAATAGTTGATAGTCTATGTGCAATAATGATGCCTGTTCTATTATCTAATACTTTATCAAGTGCGTTTTGAATTTGCCTTTCTGTGTAACTGTCAATATATGAGGTTGCTTCGTCAAGAATAAATATTTTTGAATCAAGCAACAAAGCTCTTGCAAAGCTTAGTAGTTGTCTTTGTCCAACTGATATGTTTGCTCCTGATTCTTCTAGTACAGTGTCATAACCTTTTGGTAATGTCATAATGAAACTATGAGAACCTACAACTTTTGACGCTTCTATAACCTCTTCTCTAGACGCTTTGGCCTTGTATTTAATATTATCTTCAACTGTTCCTGAAAAAATAATAGGATCTTGTAAAACCATACTTATATTGTCGCTCAATGAGCTTTGAGTAATTTTTTGAATATCTTGTCCATCAATATTAATAATTCCACTTTTTATTTCATAAAATCTATGTATTAAGCTAGCTATGCTAGTTTTGCCAGATCCAGTTGGCCCTACTAGCCCAATAGTTTCATTTTCTTTTATTGTGAAATTTAAATTTTTAAGTACAGGTTCATTAAAATTATATTCAAAATTTACATTTTGAAATTCTATGGCTCCTTTTTTTACATTTATATCTTTAGCATCTTTTGCGTCCTTGATATCTATCTCTATATCTAGTAATTCGAAAATCCTGTGCCCAGAAGCCATAGCTCTTTGCAGCGTGCTGTAATGCATAGTAAGTGCTCTAATTGGGTCAAAAAATCTTTGAACATAAAGTAAGAATGCTATCATTACTCCTATTTCAACTGAGCCACCTGATACTAAATATCCACCCATTACCACAATCAAAGACATAGTTGCCCCTACCAGTAATTCAACTGGAGGATGAATTCCTGCCCCAAATTTAGCTGCATGATTTGTATCTTTAAAATTAGCATTAACTTCACCTTCAAATCTTTTTTGATTAATATCTTCTCTAATCATATTTTGAGTTACCCTCACTCCATTCACATGTTCATTCAGAACTCCGTTAACAACAGAAGATGAGGCTCTTGCTTTCAGGAAAGCCCTTCTTGCTTTAGGCAGCCAAAAAATTCTAAGTGCAAGAAATACTGGCATAATCATAAGTATCCCTAAAGCCATAGACCAATTTAAACTAAATATAATTATTGTGATAATTATTAGAGTTAACATGTCGCCAATTGCAAATACACCAGCTTGAAATAATTCTTGTAGTGAACCAACATCCCCTAGAACTCTAGACATTATTGATCCGTATTTACTTCTATCAGCTACTGACATTGATAATTTTTGAAGATGTGAAAACATTTGTGACCTTATGTCAAATAATATACTTTCTCCAATCTCTCTGATTACTCTTTGTTGAATGTAATTAGAAATAAAATGCATTAATGCAAACCCTAATAATATAATAAATAAATTATTTAAAAGGCTTTCATTATTTTCAGAAATAGCATTATCAATAGTAAATTTAACTAAAAGTGGAATCGCTAAAACAGCCAAGGTAAAAGAAACGACTGACAAAACTCCCAGAATAGCCTTTTTTTTGTATGGCTTTATAAAACTAATAAATCTTTTAGCTACGTCACCATCATATGAAGATAATTGTTCTAAGTCTTCTTCTATTGCATTAACAATTTTCTTATTTTTTTGAACTGATGTTGCCATATTAATTACTTTCTGATGATCTAGGATTTTGTAAATCAAATATCGTTTTGTAAATTCCTTCTTTAATTAATAAGTCATTATGTTTTCCTCTATCAACGATGCTGCCACCATCAATTACAATTATTTCATCTGCATGAGAAATCGTACTTATTCTTTGAGAAATTATTATAGTAGATTTATTTTTTTGGAAACTTATTAGCTTTTCTCTTATTTTTTTATCAGTTCCTGTATCTAATGCACTAAATGAATCATCAAAAATTAAAATATCTGGATTTTTAAACAAATTTCTTGCAATAGCAATTCTTTGTTTTTGGCCGCCAGATAAGGAAACCCCAAATTCTCCAACCATTGTTTCATATTTATTTGGGAGAGAATTAATAAATTCATGGATATCAGCTATTTTTGCTACTTCAATTACTTTATCAATATCTACATATGGATTTGAATATGCAATATTTTCTTTTAATGTGCTATTAAAAAGAAAAGTGTGTTGCGAAACCAATCCAATTCTTGGTCGTAAGTTATTTAAATTTAAAGTTTTTAATGGAATATTATTAATTAATATTTGACCTTCAAGAACATCATAAAATCTTGGAATTAGATTAGCTATTGTTGATTTTCCAGACCCAGGTGGCCCTATAATTCCAATAATTTTGTTGGGCTTTATATCAAAATTTATTTTATTAACATCATTCTTTTTAGATTTTGAATAATATTTAAAACTAACATTATCAAATTTAATATTTTCAATTTTTTGAATTGAATTTGAATTTTTGATTGAATGAATTCTGGGCTTTGAGTCAAGAATTTCAAATAACCTTAAACCGCATGTTATTGCTCTAGCATAAGAATTTACCATGAGTCCAATAATTCTTACTGGCCTTTGTAGCATTCCAAGGTAAACTAAACATTGTGTAAGTTCCCCTATAGTCATTTCTCCGTCTATAATTTTGTGTCCACCAATCCAAATAATTAAAGCCCATATAAGTAGAAAGAAAAATCCAACAAGACTTGTTCCTGCTGCATCTACCTTTACGCTATTCATTGTGTCACTAGTAACCTCTTTATGGGATGATCTAAATTTTTTTAACTCATAATCTTCTCCTCCAAAAGCTCTTACAACTTTAACTCCTATTAAATTTTCTTGTAGATTTGTGTTTAATACAGAAAATTCTTTTTGAATCCTATTCCAAATTTTTCTAAGTCTCAGCCTACTTATAGTTGCAATGATTCCCACAGGTATTATAAATCCAAAAGCAATAAGCCCTATCTGCATGTCAGTCCTAAGTAATAAATAAGATCCAAAAAATATCAAAGTCAATATTTCAAAAGTTCTTAATAATCCGGTTGTGACGAACATCTTCACTCCTTCAATATCTAATATTCCCCTAGACATTAAATTCCCTGTGTGAATTCTGTCATGATATTTATATGTTTGAGATTGAAGCTTATTGTGAAACGAGCTCCTTAAGTCAGCAGAAATTCCATTAGCAATTTTTTCTCCATTATATTGAAGTAAAAATGCAAAAAAACCTCTCAGGATACTAACTAAAATTATAAGTGAAGCAAGAATCCACAAAATATTTAAGTCATTAGAATTTGTACTTAATTTTTCGTATGCTCTATCTACAGAAGTTCCTAATAAATATGGCAACCATAGTTGGGACCCAACTAATCCTGCTACACCAATAAACCCAAATGTAATCAACTTTTTATATTTAAAACACATTTTAAATATTCTTGTCAGGACAGATATTTCCCCGATGTGGCTATTTAAATGTAAAGGAGTTTTAAATTTTATATTCACTTTGAATAAGTTAAATTAGTAATTAAGAAATATGTTATTTAATTTAAAAGCAATAAAACAATAATTTAATGGTTAAATTTTATGAAAATTAGAAAAGCTCAAATAAAAGATTTAGATATTTTAGAAAAGATCTCAAAAGAACAATTTGAATTTGATAGCTTAAGGCCCAAATTTAAATATATTATTGATAATAATAATTATTTAGTGAAAATTATTGAGTCTAAAAATAATATTTTTGGTTTTCTCGTAATAAAATACTTAGATAAGGATTTGATAGATATATATTCAATAGCAATAAAAAATAATTATCAAAATAAAGGTTACGGGTATAAATTTTTAAAGAATGCTTTAAAAAATTTTTCAGGATATAAAATTACCTTAGAAGTTTCTGAAAACAATATTGCAAAAAAATTATATTTAAAATTTGGATTTAAAATAGATTCAATTAGAAAAAATTATTATGGTGAAGCTGATGCGATTTTAATGAGTTATATTAAAGATTAAGTCCTGGCTCAGAAGAATCATAATCATAATCCTCTGCTTCTTTTATAAATTTAGTTTCAGAATCAGGCACTTCGTCATCAGGAAATATGGCATCAACTGGGCAAACTGGTTCACATGCCGCACAATCTATACATTCATCTTGGTTAATAAATAAATGATTATCCCCTTTTTTAGAGTAGATGCAATCAACAGGGCAAACGTCTACACAAGCCCCGTCAGTCGTGCCTATACATGATCCAGTTATTATAAACGCCATTTTTTTTCCTTAGCAACCGCCGCCTGATCCACATGCACATGTTCCTCCTGATCCACAACCCCCACCACCACCGGTTGGAATGTTAGGATTAGAAATTACGAAACCAGATCTCTGCATTCCTTCTACATAATCTATATTTGATCCTGATATTAATGGGACACTCCCAGAATCTACTATTGCCTTTACTCCATTTGAATTTATAACTGTGTCGGATGAATTAGCTTCATTTTCTAACCCAAATTCATAACCAGCACCTCCGCTTTCAGACATAGTTAAAGATATCCTAAGATAGGATTCATCATTGCCTTGTTCGTCAAGTACTTCATTAATCTTTGAAGCAGCTGCTTCAGTAAAAGATATTAAATTTTCTGTTGTCATTTATCCTGCTTTGCTAAGTTATAAATCTATTTTACACAATTATTTAAATAATTGGAGTTATTTTTTATTAATTTTTTAGAAAAATTAACAAACGAAAATCGCAATTTATGATATTATTCAAATTTAATTATGGATAAAATAAATAAAAATATTATCGAGATTTTAAAGTCTGATGGAAGAACTTCAAATGCTGAAATTGCGAGAAATTTAGATGTTAGTGAAGGAACTATCAGAAGAAGAATAAAAATTATGATTGAAGAAAATATTTTGAATGTATACGCAGTTCCTGACCCTAAAAAGACAGGATATAATGAAGAAGCATTGATTGGCATTCAGGTTGATCCGAATAAACTTGATCAAGTTGGCGATTCAATTTCAAAACACGAATATACAACTTGGGTATCTAGAACTACAGGTGGATTTGATATTTTTACATGGGTGACTGTTCCAGATAGCAAAGAGCTTACAAATTTTTTAACATATTTTTTAGGGAATCTTGAAGGAGTGAATAAAACTGAAACATTTATTAGCTTAGATGTTTTAAAGAGAGGATTATAAATGGTAACTTACAAAAAATATTCAAAATCTAAAGTTAAAATTTTTTCAATAAAAAATTTATTTAGTAGTGAAGATGCATTAATTGATCAGTTCGTTAAATCAAGCACAATTTTTAATACAACATTTCTTGTAGCCTTATTTGTTATTTTCCAGTATCTATTTTCTCAGGTAAGATTTTTCTTGCCCGATAACCCCGTTCCTATAACCATGCAAACTTTCGGGATATTATTTCTTGGAGGTATTTATGGGCCTAGATTAACTATACTTTCTATACTTTCTTATATGTTTATTGGAATAATTGGCGTGCCTGTTTTTCAAGGAAATAACGGTGGAATCGAATATTTTTTTGGTGTGACTGGAGGATATTTAATTGGTTTTATTTTTGCTTCAACAATTATTTCAGTTTTATCAAATAATGGTTTAAAAAAAGGGTTATCAATTTGGGCAATGATTATAGGAAATATATCTATTTATATTGTAGCTTTAATATGGCTATCTATTTATGATTTTGGTTGGCCCGAAAAAGGGAACTTATTTTCACAAGCTGTCTATCCTTTTCTTATAGGAGATTTTATTAAATTAATATTAGCTTCTATATCAGTTAATATTCTCTGGAAATTATCAAAAAATTTAAAAAAATAGGGAGCAAGATTGTATAAAGATAAGGGCTGCGGACAAATAAGCCTAGACAACATTGATCAAGTAATTAATGTAGCTGGATGGGTTGACTCGTGGAGAGATCATGGTTCTTTACTATTTCTTGATTTAAGAGATAGCACAGGTACAGTTCAGGTTGTTTTTGATAAAAGCGTAAATACTGATAATCACGAAATAGCTTCGTCAATTAGAAATGAATGGGTAATACAAATCAAAGGTATTGTTAAAAAAAGAATTGAAGGAGCAGAAAATCCAAATATACCTACAGGATTTATTGAAGTTAATGCAAATGAATTAGTAATACTGAATCCATCAAAAACACCTCCTTTTGAAGTAAATAATAAAAATATTGATGAAACTACTAGGTTAAGATACAGATATATAGATCTTCGATCAGATAAAATGCAAAATAATTTAAAACTAAGGCATGAAATTATTTTAGAAATTTGTAATTATCTAAATGATAAAAGTTTTATTCAAATCGAAACGCCGATTTTAATTAAGAGCACTCCTGAAGGAGCAAGGGATTACATAGTTCCTAGTAGGGTTCGTCCTGGTGAATATTATGCTTTACCTCAATCTCCTCAACAAATGAAACAGATGCTTATGGCATCTGGATTTGAAAGATATTTCCAAATTGCAAAATGTTTTCGCGATGAAGATTTAAGAGCAGATAGACAGCCTGAGCACACACAACTTGATTTTGAGATGAGCTTTGTTCACCAGGAAGACGTATTAACTAATTGCGAAGAATTGTACGCTCATTTAGCAAATAAATTTCAAGGTAAAAAAATTGAGACGCCTTTTACAAGAATTAAATATGAAGATGCAATTAATTTGTACGGAACTGACAAACCTGACACCAGATTTGATTTAATTATTAAAAAACTGGATGAAGAGCTTTCAGGAACAGAATTTAATGTTTTTAATAATGCATTAAATGATAATGGAACAATAAGGGGATTCTCAATACCAAAAAACGAAATAATGACTAGAAAGTTTTATGACAAATTAAATGACTTTGTAAGGTCTAGCGGGGGAGCAGGGATTATACCAATATCAATAGAAAAAGCCCTTGATGAAATTGATTTTGAGGATATAAAAAGTCCAATTAGTAAATTTTTGAAAGTAGAAGATGTTAAAAAAATCTTTAATGTATTTAACTCAGATTTTAATGACGTTATTCTTATTTGTGCTGGCAAAAAAAATATTGTTTTAGATTGTTTAGGTCAGGTAAGGACTAAGTTAGCTAAAGATTTTGAACTTATAGATGATGAAAAATTTAATTTTTTATTTGTAACCGATTTTCCATTATTTGAAAAAGATTTAGATTCTGGTGAATGGACTGCTATGCATCATGTATTTTCATCTCCCAATAGTGAAACAAGTAAATTTTTAGATAATGACCCAGGAAAAGTTATAGGAAATCTTTTCGATTTGGTTTGTAATGGCGTTGAACTTGGATCTGGAAGCATCAGGATACATGATAAAAAGACTCAGGAAAAAGTATTTTCTATAATTGGTTATAATAATGATCAGATTCAAGAAAGATTTGGGCCTTTGCTTGAATCTTTTGATTACGGTGCACCTCCTCATGGCGGAATGGGTCTTGGTATAGATAGATTAGTGGCAACATTTTTAAAGGAAAATTCTATAAGAGATGTAATTTCTTTCCCTAAAACGCAGAGTGCTTCAGATTTATTGTGGGGAGCACCTTCAAATATAGATGAGGAACAAAAAAAGGATCTTAAGATAAAAAACATTGAAGAAGAAGAAGGTAAAAATTGAAGATTGATAAAAGTAAAGTTGAAAATCAACAAATAACTCTTACTTTACATGTAGAGGAAAGTGAAATTGAGAAATATTTAAATCGTGCTGCTCAAAAATTAAGTAATCAGTTAAAGATACCTGGTTTCAGGAAAGGGAAAGCACCAAAGTCAATTGTTGAAAAAATTGTTGGCAAGGAAGGCCTTATTGAAGAATCATTACAGTTCTCGGTTCCAGACTTAGTTAATAGTGCCATTGAAGAAGAAGAGCTAGATGTTTTTGCAACTCCAAAAATTTCAGTTTTAGATTTGGTGCCAAAATTAAAACTTGAAGCGAAAGTTGCTCTTAAACCAAATGCTACTCTTGGAAAAATTGACGATATAAAATTAGAAATTGAAGAAGAAAAAATAGGCGCAAAAGAAGTAAACAATGTTATTGATCAATCTAGAAATCAACATGCTTCATGGGTGCCTGTTAAAAGAAAATCTAAAATGAGTGATTTATTATCTCTTGATTTTAAATGTGAATCAGATGCCGAAATAATCATGGATCACAAATCAATTGAAATAATACTTGAAAATGAATATGAAGATAACTTAAAAATGCCTGGGTTAATGAAAAAGTTATGTGGTCTAATTGAGAATGACAGTAAAAAATTTAACCTAGATTTGCCTTCAGATTTTTTTAATGAAAAATTTCAAAATAATACTGCAAAATTTGAAGTTAAAATTGTCTCTGTAAAGGAAAAGAGCCTCCCAGATATTGACGACAATTTAGCTAAGCTAATGGACCCTTCAATTGAAAGTATTAAAGAATTAAAAAAGCAGATAAAAAAGAATTTAGAATTAAATTCAAAAAACAAATATGATCAAGATTTATGGGACAGCTTTATTGAGAATGCTATAAATAAATCTAAATTTACTATACCTGAAATAATGTTAGAGCAAGAAACAGAAAATTTAGTTAAACAGCAAAAGCAAATGATAGAAAATCAAAAAATTGAATTTGATACTTACTTGGAAGGCATTAATAAGAGTGAAGAAGAATTTGAAAAAGAACTTACTTCATCTGCTGACTTAAGACTAAAGAGAGCTGTAATAGTTGATGAAATTACTATGCATTATGAAGTAGAAATTGATGATAAGATTATTGAAGATGAATTAATAAAGTTTAAAGAATTGCAAAAAAATACCAATTATTCTGATCAAAACATTAAAGAAGAAATAAAGTATCAGAAAAAAAGAGACGAAATTATAAAAATTATTAAATTAAATAACATTCAACAATCAAAGAGTTGACATAGAGTGTATCAAGTTATAATATACACATCGATATAGTTATTTTTGAAAGGAACTTATGAATTTACCTTCTAACATAATACCAACTGTTTTTGAATCAGGCGCAAGGGGAGAAAGGGCTCTTGATATATATTCTTTGCTTCTAAAAGAAAGAATAATTTTCCTTGGAACCCCCATCAATGATCAGATTGCTAATTTAGTAGTTGCTCAATTATTATACTTAGCTAGGGAAGATGCTGATAAAGATATAAGTTTATATATTAATTCGCCTGGCGGCATGGTTTATGCAGGAATGGCTATTTACGACACTATGCAACATATTCCTTGTGATGTTTCAACTATATCAGTGGGTTTATGTGCAAGTTTTGGAACAGTATTATTAACAGCTGGAGCGAATGGTAAAAGATTTGCATTGCCTAATTCTACAGTGCATATGCACCAGCCCTTAAGTGGAGCTCAAGGGCAAGCTTCAGATATAGAAATTGCCGCTAAAGAAGTTTTAAGATTAAAAGATCAGTTAACTAAGATCATAGCAAAGCATACTGGACAGAAAGAATCAAAAGTAACAAAAGATTCTGATAGAGATATATGGATGAATGCTACACAAGCAAAGGGATATGGGCTAATAGATGATATTCTTGAATATCCTGAATCAAAATAAGGCTTAAAGTTATATTAAATTAATCTTGTAGACCCTTATCTTCTAACTCTTTTTTCAATTCTGTAATCTCAAATTCTGATTCTTCAAGAAGTTGGTTGCATTCTTTAGCAAGCTTAATACCTTGTTTATAAAGGATTTTTGATTGATCTAACGTTAATTCCTCTTCTTCTAATTTTCTTACAGTCTTTTCAAGTTCCTTTAATTTATTTTCAAATAAATTTTCAACCATTTATTCTCCTTTATCTTTTTTTATTTCAATTGCTTCTGCTTCAAGAGTTTCATTTAAATTTGAGATCAGTATATGATCACCTTTT
>JACETA010000021.1 GCA_013911545.1 Chloroflexota bacterium
ATCTAATACCATAATTTACTCCAAAACTACTTTATATCTAAAATTATTAAAAATCTATTTTTAAGGGTATGTTATTGATGTAAATATATTCTTTGCTTTCGCCAAAAATCTTAACATTCATTATATTCCCATCAACATAAATATTCTCTTCAGCAAATAATTTTTCACTATAAATATTGTTGCTAAGAAATATGCTATTTAATTCTTTTAACCTTTTTTGAGCATCCTCAATTGTTGTGATAACAATTTTAAATTCATCTCCGGGCTTTAATTGAGTAAAAGCCCATAAGCTTGAGCTTTCTAAATTTAATATTCTTGCATAACCTCCAATTCTTTGAGAATCTTCAAGTAATATATACATGTTTCCATCTTTTGGTAACTGGATAGTACCTTTAGAAACTCCATCTGAAATTATATCTGATGTGCCATTTTTTACTTCAAGCTTATTACCTTCTATTAAAGCCCCAGTCCTGCTCATTCTGTTAGATAATTTAAATTTTTTATCTTCAATATCTATTTTGCTTTTATCAGACAATAGATCAAATTCAGGCCCTTTGGTAGCAAAAAACACTTTTTCTCCCTCAAAATGATTAGGTATTTTTTTTAAGAAATTAATTTCTTTTATGGTTGATTCATTATTTATGAAAGAAGAATAGATAATATCACCTGCACTTAGTCGCATTCCGCCAAGATCAAAAATAGAATGTGTTGATTTTGAATTCAATATGTTGCTTAATTCAATACCATTTTTTATAGATAAGTAAGCTCTTAAATTTTTAAAAGATGATGATAAGATTAATTTATCTCCTTTAGAAATATTTATAATTTCCCACATTTTTACTGGAATTCCATTTATTTTTGGATTCATATCTGCTCCAGTGATACATATTTGAGTGCTATTTAAAAACTCAAAATCCGTATTTCCATACAATATTTCAATAGACGCAGAATTAAAAACATTGCCTAATAATAAGTTTCCAATCCTGTATGAAAGTTTATCTCCGGCCCCAGAATTTGGTACTCCAAATTGTTCAAATGCGTACCTTCCTTCATCTTGTATGCTTGAAAAAATTGGATGGTTATTTACTTTTATGATTTCATATTTCATTAAATTTTAATTTTGTTCCAGGTTTTATAATGCTTGGAGGATTAAGGTTATAGTCAAATAATTTTTTATCTGTTTTTCCTATTAATCTCCATCCTCCTGAAGACTTAAATGGATAGATTCCTGTCTGTTGATCAGCAATACCAACTGATCCAGCAGGAACTTCTTGTCTTGGTGAACCTAGCCTCGGACAGATTAATCTTTTATCTAAACCACCCAAATAAGGAAATCCTGGAGAAAAACCAATCATATAAACATGATAAATTGTTGAAGAATGAATATTTATAATTTCTTTTTCAGAAATATTTAGTAATTTTGAAATTTCTTCAAGATCTTCTCCATATTCACCTCCATAATTTACATCTACTTGAAATATTTCTTCTGATTGGGAATTCTTAAATTTAAAATTTTTTATCAATTCTGAAATTTTATCTTTCAGTGTCAATCTATCAGTATTTAATGGATCATAATCAATTATTAACGAATTATAGGTTGGAAAGCAGGAAATAATATTCAAATTCTTAAAATTTTCATTTATTTTAAATGAGAGTTCAACAATTTTAGAATTTATACCTGAATCAATTTTTTCAGAAAAATTAAATGATATTGTAGTGTCAGAGATATCAATAAATTTATATTTCATTTTTAATTAATGAATTGAGGCAAGCTTTTAATTTCACACCCGGAGCTTAGCAGTTCTTTTCTTAAATTTTTTGCCAATAATACAGACTCTTTGTTGTCCCCATGAAGACAAATAGTGTCAACATTTAATTGAATAAGTTTTCCAGTTATTGATTTCACCGTTTTATTTTTTACCATTCCAATTACTCTTTCTATTATTTCATTTTCATTGTGCAAAACCGATCCTTCAATTGATCTTGCTACTAAGTGCCCATTTTCATCATATGCCCTATCAGCAAAACCTTCATTTGCAACCTTAACTTTTTTAGATTTAAGAAATTTGCTCCACTCCGAATTAGCAAGAGAAACATGTATTAAGGTATTATCGAAAAAATCAACAGATTTAAAAATTGCCTCTGCAATATTCATATCTTTTGCAGCATTGTTATAAAGAGCGCCATGGGGCTTTACATGATTGAGATTATCTTTTGAAAAAGCATGAAGAGCTCCCACCTGGTAACTAATTAAATTCTCAATTGAGTCGATATCCATATCAATTTTCCTTCTACCAAAACCTTGAAGGTCTGGATAACTTGGATGAGCCCCAATAGACTTACTATAGGATAAAGCCAACTCGACAGTTTTTTTTATTGTATCTGGATCACCAGAATGGAAGCCTGTAGCTATGTTTACTGATGAGACATGAGGAATAATTTCAGAATCTATACCTGAGTGCATTAATCCATAAGATTCACCAACATCAGCATTTAAATCAACAACATTCATTTTGTTAATGGAAGATAGACTTTCTTATTAGACTCAGAACTTATTTTTAAAGCATCAGTAAATTGCATATATTTAACTCCATCAGAAAATGTAGTGTGAGAAATTTTTTCCTTACCTTTTATAGCATTTATAAACTCTTCTTCAACCCTCCATTTTCCAATTTGTGATTTTTTTGGTTTTAATTCTTTCCATTTTTTTGAATTTTTATTTAATGCTTCTATTTTTAATTTAGATGTATTATGGGATTGAAGAATTTTACTTAATGGGTCCTCGGATATTCTAAGAGTAGAATTTGTTCCATATATTTTTATTTCAATTTTTTCTGACCCACCTAAAACTGTGCTATGAGATAAATGAAAATTGCCACCTATATTCATTTCGCCAATAGCTTCTAAATGGTCAGGAATAGATATTTCTTTTAAAAATCCAGTTTCAGATGATTGTCTTTTTCTTACATTAACATTTGATACAGCCATTACAGATGATGCAGTTCCTAGCCATCTCATAGCAGATTCATAAAATATACCCATATGCATAATATTATTACCTGAAAGATCTCTATTTTCTCTCCAGTGAATTTCTCGATCATAATCAATAAATTCTCCAGTAGTAGATTTCACATCAAATAAAATCAAATCCCCCATTTCTTTTGAAACCCAATCTTTTATCGTATTGTCATAGGGGAGTGTGTGTGGAGCAGGCACAATTTGCGTAATAAGCTCAGGATAATTTTTAGAAACATTAAACATTATCTCTGCCTCATCCGAGTCCATTGCCATTCTTGCTTCTGTTAACACATGCTTTCCAGACTCAAGTGCCTCTATGGTTATAGCAGCATGCATGTTTGGCCATGTTCCTATGCAAATTGCATCAACCTCATCGTTCATAATTACTTTTTGCCAGTCATCATAAACATGCTTTATGTTGAATTTTTTTGCTACTTTGCTACCGGATAAAATAGTTCTGTTAGCTACAGCGATAACCTCAACATCTTTTTGCTCTATCAACTTTGGCAAATGTGCAGAAATAGTATTTCCACCTGCGCCGATTACACCTATTTTAATCATGGTATTTAAATTTTATTTTGCGGGTCTCTTGGAGTAAAAGCTGAATCTGAATCAACTTCATTAGGGAAAATATATTTCCCCGGCTTTAAAAAAGAAGAAATCAATCCAAATAATGCTATAAATATTCCGGATTTCTTTAGAAAAGCTCTTCTGTTTTGATATTTTGTATCCATTTATATAACCCAAACTCTAATTAATTTATAGATAACAAGTATATTTCATAACAGGAAAGATGCAAACCAATAATTGTTGACTAGTTTAGTATAAAATATGTCACAAATTTTAATGATTTTTTTTAATTCGTCTTAGGTACAATTTATGTTGATTATTATGGGTGTTCCATGTTATCTTTTTTTTAGGAAATTTTAATGAGTCGAGAGGTTATTAATGGATCCAGGAATTTTATCTGTGGAGGACTGGCAAACTAGATTACTTGCATTACGATTAATGTTTGTTTGCCTTGTGCTTGCTTTTACTGCTGCAGGATCGCTTGTAATAGCGCATGCTGTTATACCATCAGCAGTTGATTCAGGAACCCTAAGTAAAAAATTCAACAAATACAGACTCCCTTTATATGTTACTGGGGTAGTTGCATTTATCTTAGATGTTGCTATTTTTTCTTACGCAATATTCTTAGCCCTTGGAATAATTTCTGATATTTATCCTAGTTTCTGGCAGTAAGTGAGAAAATTTTGAAAAAATTATTAGACATACTTTACGCTCCACTTTATATAGCTGCGGAAATTGTTGAAATAATTAAAGAAAAAGATAAGACTACCCCTACTTGGCTGAAATTATTAACTCCTGTTTTAGCAATTGGGGGATTAGGAATTTTTGCTGCATTAAGTTTTGTGCAAGCATTTGTTATGACAGCTTGGTTTGGAAACCCTCTTCCTGTGCTAGGTTTTGATCAAAGCCCAGAACAGCCAATACACTTCCCTCACACAATTCATGCGGGTGTTGGAGATTTAATTGATTCAGAAACTGGCCAGCCCTATATTTCTCCTTCTGGTGATATGAGAGTAAATGATGATGGTTCACCTATGCAAGGACTAGGAATGGATTGCACTTATTGCCACAAACAAGTTATTGAAAGGGCTTGGTCAGGTGTGCCTCCAGTTGAATTATGTATTTCTTGTCATAAGGTAATTGGTGATTCGGATAACGAACAATTAACAAATTTAAGGCAAAAAGGGCTCTATGAAGAAACTAAATCTCCTATAAACTGGGAAAGGGTACATAGGATGCCTGACCATGTTAGATTTAATCATGCTCCACACATATGGTATCTAACCGAAAACCCCAATGCTATTCAAAATAAACCAGTTGATTTTGAAACTCTACCTGATGGCACTGTGAACGCCTCTAAAGTTTGTTCGACCTGCCATGGAAATGTAGCTGGAATGGAGCAGGTTGCGCAAGTACAACCTTTAAAAATGGGTCAATGCGTTGCTTGTCACAGAGCTAATGAAGCCTCAGTAGGATGTGAAACATGTCATCATTAGATAACAACAAAAATCTGTCTAGAAGAAAATTTCTTGGCCTTGTTGGAGGTACTGCATTAGGTGCGTTTATTTTTGAAGCGTGTGGTGTACCGGAGCAAGAATTCATCATTCAAGCCCCCGTTGATATGCCAGAAGATTATGTAAAAGGTGAAGATGATTGGTATGCAACATTAAGTGATACATCTAGTCATGGAGAAAGTCTTATTGTAAGAATTATGCAGGGCAGAGCAAAAAAAATTGAAGGAAACCCTGATTTTCCAAATACGCTAGGAAAACATAAAACTGTTTCTGAAACTGAATTACAAAGTTTATACCACCCAGACAGAATATCTGGCCCCTTGTACAGAAAAACAAGCAGCGGAAATCACAGGCCAATATCTTGGAATGAAGCAAAATCAATAATTAACAATTCGACCACTTCTCAATCAACAAAATCAATTATTACTAAGCCATTACGTGGGCTTAATAGAGGATTGGTTGAAAAATATGCATTAGAAAAAAATATGAAGCATCTTACTCTGGCATCTTTAAGAGACAATTCAATGTATGAATCAGCAAAAGATGTCTTCGGAACTAATGATCTACCTTATTTTGATATCAAAAATTCTGATTTAATTATTTCATTTGGTTTAGACTTCCTTGGGTCTTGGGGACCGGTAGAATACGAATACCAATTTGGTAAATTTAGAAGTAAAGATGAAAGAGGATATCTTTACCAAATCGAACCAAGGATGTCTTTGACTGCTGCTGCTGCTGATAAATGGTTATGTAGTGAGCCAGGAAAAGAGGGGTTAATCGCATTATTGATAGCTGACTCATTATCCAAGAACGAAAAAATAAAAGATGATGATGTTGAACATTTTAAGAAAATTGCAGGCATCCAAAAAATAGATGAAATAAATAATACTAATGTTAGCTTAGATGCTAAATCAGTTGGAAAAGCAACTGGAATCGATTATCACGTTTTAGAAAAATTAATTGAAAAAATAAATTATTCAGTAGATAAAAATAAGAAAATAATGTTTTTATCTGGCGGATGTATGTCTGGTTACTCTAATTCCAGAAGCTTAAATTCTTTAGTTTATGGACTCAATTATCTTACTGATTCAATAAATAATGAAGGTGGAATAATAATAAACCCCGAAAATGAATTAGGTTACGTATTAGTTAATGGTGAGGCTATTAATATGCCATCGAGTTCCTCTTGGAATTCTCATGAAGATTGGTCAAAGGAAATAGAAACATGGGAATCAGGAAGCCAAGATCTGGTCATAATTAATAACGTAGATTTAGTTAATGAAATTCCAGGAAAAAAAAGATTAATTAATGCAATTAATAAAGTTAAACTTTCAATTGGTTTCGGTATTGTTGTTAATGACACACTGGAAAGATGTGATTTAATCCTTCCTTCAAATACAGCTTTACAATCATGGAGTTCTGATATTCCTGAGCCCAAGACAGGTTATCAATCATATGGCTTCGGTCAGCCTGTTGCGACAAAACCTCTTTTAAGAGATGGATCTCAAGTTCTGTATGATTCTAAAAGCTTTAACAATGTGCTTCTTGATGATTTAGATGGGAATCTTTCAGGTGTTTCATTTATGGATATATGCAAACAGCTTTCTGATACTATTTACGATAGTGATTCTTATAAAAATTCCTCAATTGTTGCTTCAAATAAAGATGATTTCTTTAGAGGCATAATGGCTAGAGGAGGGTGGTGGAATACAAATCAAAAACCTGTTGATCCAAAAAAACCAAAGATTAATGTTGTTAATTCCGTTTCTAATGTTAAGAAAAATAAAGATGAATTTTACTTAATACCTTTTAAATCCCATGTATTTGGCGATGGTAATTCATTGTCTAATCCTTGGGCTCTAGGTTCACCTGACCCATTAACTTCTATTACATGGGACACTTGGGTTGAAATGAATAGCAAGACTGCCGAAAATCTTAATATAAAGGCTGGAGATATTGTTGAGGTTAAATCAAAAATGTCTTCTATAGAATTACCTGTTTATGTTCATCCCGCCGTTCCTACTAATTCTGTTGCTGTTCCAATAGGTTTAGGAAAAGAAAATTTTACAAGGTATGCGAGCGGAAGAGGAGCAAATGTTGTTGATCTGATTGACTCTAGTAAACTAAATGAAAATGGAGACATAATGTGGAATTCAACGACTGTAGTAATTAGTAAAACAGAAGATAGTAAAAAAATATCAAAATTTGAGGGTAATGTCCCCGCAGTTCAAATAGAACCTGGTGTACCTATATTGACTTTGGCTCCAGGGGAAACTGCTGAAGAAGGTTTCCATAGAGCTCATGAAGAACATCTTGAGCATACTTTTGGAGATCATTTTGGAGACGAACATAATAGCGAGAAAGGTGATCATTAATGGTAGCTGAGAAACAAAGTAAATTTAAATGGGGAATGGCAGTTGATATCGACAAGTGCAATGGGTGTCAAGCTTGTGTAATAGCTTGCCAATCAGAAAATAACATTCCTATTAATACTGAAGAAAATTTTAAAGATGCCCGGGGAATTGAATGGATAAGGGTCGAGAGGTATTGGGAAGGTGAATTTCCAAATGTAAAAGCTAAATTTATACCAATATTATGTATGCATTGTGACAATGCTCCGTGTGAGCCTGTTTGTCCTGTTTATGCAAGTTATCACACTGTAGAAGGACTTAATGTTCAAATTTATAATAGATGTGTAGGCACAAGATATTGCGCTAATGGTTGTCCTTATTTGGTTAGATTTTTTAATTACTGGGAACCTGAATGGCCAGAATCATTTCAAAATCACTTAAATCCTGATGTAACTGTTAGAAGCAGGGGGATCATGGAGAAATGCAGTATGTGCATACAAAGAATCAGAAGAGGAACTAGAAATGCAAAAAAGGACAAACGAGATGTTGTTGATGGAGACATTTCTCCAGCATGTGTACAAGCTTGCCCAACTGATGCGTTAGTATTTGGAAATCAGAAAGATCCTGAAAGCAGGATCAATAAAATGAAAAATGATAAAAGATCTTACACGTTACTTGATCACCTTAAAACAAATAGTAATGTGTGGTACTTGGCTAAGGTTGATCCGGATATTGAGGCACACCATGGAGAAGGAAGTCATAAGGAGGTTTCTCATTAGCGAAGTATTAAACAATCAGGAAAAATTTAACGCTGCTACACAAAATTTAGTTTCTACAACTAAAGAGGATATGGGAGGTAAGTTTAAACTTGTTTTTGGTATTTTTGGAGGTCTAGCACTAATGGGTTTGGTTTCATTGGTAATCAAAATTACTCAAGGTTTTGATGATAAATCTTCATGGGGGTATTACTCTGCAATCGTTTCCTTGTTATTTGGTGTTTTCGGAACAGCACCAATGGTTGCCATAGCTCCAATGATAGCAAAAGCAGACTGGCATAGACCAATATCGAGGATTGCGAATATGTTTACTGCGGCCGGCCTTTCAAGCGTGATAATGGTATTCCCATTGATCTTCGCTTTACCGCCTCTCGTTGTAGGAGGATACAGAAGAAGATCAATATGGTTTGACGCTAATATTTATACTCCACATGTATTTTTTGGATTAGCTGTCGTTGGCTTATTTTTAATTGGGCTTGGAATGTTATGGGTTTCGTCAATACCTGACCTTGCATCAGTGAGGGACCATTCAAATGGTCGAAGGCAAAGAATAGCTAAAGTTCTCTCAAGAGGATTTGTTGGTACTGAGAGACAATGGATAAGCCTTAGGGCTAGAATCGGAATGATGAGCACCTTCTATTTTATGTTCTTAATATTTGTTCATATTCTCTACAGCATAAACTTTAATTTAGAATTAGTTGCAGGATGGAAAGATGCAATTTACCCAATGTATCATGCTATGACTGGAATTCAGTCTGGTATTGCCGCTATTATGATTGCAGTTTTTTTTATTAGAAAATACTACAAACTAGAAGAGGTAATTAAAATTGATCAGATATGGGGGCTTGCAAAATTAATGTTTGCAGCAACAATTTTTTGGTTTTACTTTTTCATATGCGCATTCATGATTTTCTGGTATGGAAAATCAGCTATTAATGAAATGACAATTAAAATTTTAGTTAATGGTCCTTACATGTGGGTATTCATCGGAGCATTCTTATTAAGTTTTATTGTTCCTTGGTGGATAATTATCTGGAATCCTGTCAGGACAAATCCACCTATGCTGGTTTTAGTTGCAGTAATAACATTAATTGGTTGTATCCTAGATAGGATTAGGCTGTTCGTAATCTCTTGGCAAGTTTATGGAGAAGATACTATTCATTTAAGGTATATACCAGCTGAAGATATTCCTGACAGCATGATAATGCCAACAATTTTAGATGGCACATTACTTGTAGGTTTCATATCTTTAGGTATATTTATGTTCCTTTTGATGAGTAGGTTAATTCCTATGGTTTCTATTTGGGAGAGACACCAATCAATTTTACTTACTAAGCATATTAAATTTTACAGAACTGAAGTATACGCAGTAGGAAAGCCAGATTAAATGCAGCAAAGAAGAATATTAACTGAAAAACAAATAAATAGTGAACTACTGAATGGTAATTTAGCTACCCCAAAGTGGTATTTTCCCGTAATGGGAGTTTTAGGTTTAGCTGTTGTAATTGGATTCAGCACAATTCTATATATGTTTAATAGAGGATTAGGTGTTACCGGTTTGGCAAGGCCAGTTTATTGGGGCTTATTTATAACTACATTTGTATTTTGGGTTGGTATTAGTCATGCAGGAATTATGATTTCTGCGATTCTTAGGCTTACACAAGCTGAGTGGAGAAGACCCGTAACTAGGGCTGCTGAACTTCTAACGGTATTTTCTTTATTAACTGCCCTATTCTTTCCTTTAATGCACGCTGGTAGGCCATGGAGAATAGCATATTGGCTACTTCCATATGATTTTGCTAGAGGTATATGGCCAAATGTAAGATCACCACTATTTTGGGACCCTATTGCAATTGGGACCTATCTTACAGGAAGTACATTATTTTTATTTGTGGCTCTTATACCTGATCTTGCTATTCTTAGAGACAGAACTACAGGAATTAAAAAAGGTGTATACACTGTGCTAGCTTTAGGATGGAGAGGTAATCCTCGTCAATGGCAACTACAAGTTGTTGCAGGTATTCTTTTATCTGCACTAATGCTTCCGATTTTCGTTTCTGTACATTCTATTGTTAGTTGGGACTTTGCTGTTACTCCTGCAGTTGAAGGTTGGCATTCAACAATTTTCGCTCCGTACTTTGTAATTGGGGCTGTACACTCAGGTGTATCTGCAGTAGTTACGATGATGTGTTTAATGAGGTGGTTGTGGAAATGGAATAACTATATTAGACCTGAACATTTTGATGCATTAGCCCGGCTTCTTATTGTAGTTGCAACTGCATGGTTAGGATTCACATTTCTAGAATTAATATTTTCTCTATATGGAAGAGATGCGCCTGAAATTGCATTAAGAGAACTTCAAATGTTTACATGGCCATGGAATTTGATATTTATCACATTTTTACTAACTGGCTATATTATTCCTGTTGGATGTTGGTTATTTAAGAGATGCAGAAATAATATTGCTGTAATGTTTTGGACAACAATTTTAGTTAATGTTGGAATGTGGCTGGAAAGATTCTTAATCATTGTTCCTGGGTTAGCGAGAAAACAAGTCTTTGTATATACGTGGGAAGGTTATTGGCCAAGTCCTGTAGAGTGGATAATTATGGCTTGGTCTTTCGCTTGGGTTTCTTTTTTAATGCTTCTTTTTGCTAGATTCTTTCCTCTAGTACCTTTGTTTGAAGCAAAAGAGAGTCAAGTGTTCACTACAGAAATGAAAGTTGGGAGAGCTACTGTCCCGATGGTTATAAGAGAATGATGGAGGTATATCATGTCTAATTTAAGTATGTTGGGTCTTTATGACAACCCTGATTCAGCTGCAGATGCACTAGATGCATTGCATGACGCAGGTTTTGATTCAAATAATTTTGATGTCTTAACTGGAACACCCTACCCTGAAGGTGCTTTTGGGGAACATGTTCCTCAGCATAGACTTTTTAGATTTCCTCTTTTTGGAGCAATTGTTGGATTAACATTGAGTGTTTTCTTAACTACATCAACTCAAATTATTTATCCATTAGTAACTGGTGGCAAACCAATATTATCTATATTTGCAATGCTAGTTATTATGTATGAAATGACAATGTTATCTGCTGTTGTGACAACAGTAATAGGTATTCTTTTTGAATCAAGGTTACCGGATATTTCAATGAGTGTTTACGATACAAGAATAACTGAAGGATTGATTGGAGTTTCTTTGAAGTGTACTTCAGATAAAAAAGATATAGCTGAAAAAGCTCTTCAAAGTGCTGGAGCAATGGAAGTAAAATCATCAGGGAAATAAATTGAAGAAAAGTAGTTTTAAATTAAATAAATTTCATGTTTTGATAGTTAGTCTTTTTGCTTTTGCTGTATTGGCTCCGACTTGCCAAAGCGGTATAACTCAAAGAGGGACATATCCTATTGAAATTTTTTCTGAAATGCACTACTCGCAAGCATATAAGAATCAAGAACCTCCAAGATTAGATTCAGTTGAAACTGCTCAAAAATTCTTAACTCCTGAGGTAAGAAATAACAATTCTAAGTCAGTTTTAGATATGAATCCAAATTTTATATATGACCCTAAATATGGATCTGAACTTTACAGAATAAATTGCTCATTTTGTCATGGATTACAAGGAATGGGAGATGGGACAGTTGCTCCTCATATTAGTTCTGAGGATAGTTTTTATGCCACAACTCCTACTGAAGAAGTTGCTGGTTCTGGTATGGGTGCTTATAAAGCTGTGCCACAATTACATAATCTTTCGGAAAGACTTCAAGGGAAAGATAAAGCAATGAACAGGCTTGAGTATATGTTAAAAATGGAGGCTGGAAATGTAGGTTTGGGACCAATGCCTAGTTTCTTATGGGTTTTTACAGATGAACAAAGAGAACAAGTAATCAACTATATAGTTGATGAAGAAAATGGCCTTGCTTCTTATTCAAAATAATCCCATTAAACTATTTTTAATATAAAATTTTTATATGATTAAAAATTATAAATTTAATTTAATTATCTCATTGATAATATTATTT
>JACETA010000022.1 GCA_013911545.1 Chloroflexota bacterium
ATTTTATTTTATTTTTAAAATTATGTTTAGGATTATAAATTTTTTTAGATAGTGCAAAGTATTACAATAAATGTAAAATTATGATTTGATTAATAAAAATTAATATATTTTATGATTGATAGATATACAACTGAACAAATGAAAAAGGTTTGGAGTGAAAAAAACACTTTTCATTTATGGTTGAAAATTGAGATCGCAACATGCGTCGCATGGAATAAATTAAATGTAATTTCTGATGCTGAATTGGCTAAATTAAAAAAAGCAAAATTTGATCAAAATTTATATAACAATTTTTTTAATGAAACAAAGCATGACATGATTTCGTTCACAAGATCCGTAAGTGAGTCTTTGGGTAGCGAAAGCAGGTGGATTCATCATGGGTTAACTTCCAATGATGTAAAAGATACGTGTTTAAGTATCCAAGTTACAGAATCTTTAAAAATTATAAAAGAGTCGCTCACATCTTTAGAAAATTCACTTAAAAACAGATGTTTAGAATTTAAATACACTCCATGTGTAGGTAGGTCTCATGGAATTCATGCCGAACCTATGAGCTTTGGTTTAAAACTAGCATTGTGGCACCAAGAGATACAAAGGCATTTATTAAGAATAGAAGAGGTATTAAAATTTGCTTCAGTAGGGATGATTTCAGGTCCTGTTGGAACGCATGCAACTGTTCCTCCTAAAATAGAAGAAATTGTTTGTGATGAACTTGGGCTTTACCCTGCCCCAGTAACAAATCAGATCATTCAAAGAGATAGGCATGCAGATGTACTGCAAAGATTAGCGTTAATTGCATCGAGCCTAGAAAAATTTTCAACTGAAATTAGGTCACTTCAAAGGACAGAAATTAATGAAATACAGGAACCTTTCGGGGAACCTGGGTTTGTATCCACAGGATCTTCTTCAATGCCCCACAAAAGAAATCCTGAACTTACAGAAAGAATATGTGGAATAGCTAGAGTTATAAGAGGCAATTCGAATGCTGCACTTGAAAATATCCCATTATGGAATGAAAGAGATATATCTCACTCATCAGCAGAAAGAATAATTATTCCCGACTCTTTTTTAGCAACTGACTACATTATTAATACTTTTGAAAGTGTAATTAAAGGGATGAAAGTAAACACACAAAATATGGAAAGAAACTTAAATCTTACAGGTGGTTTGATTTTTTCTGAAAAAATAATGCTAACTTTGGTAGAAAAAGGTGTTTTAAGAATAGATGCATATGAGGCAATTCAGTCTTCTGCTATTGAATCTATGGATAAAAATGTTGATTTTAAAAAAGTTCTTAAAAATAAACCTTTAGTTAAAGAAAATCTTAATGAAGATGAAATAGAGTCAATGTTTGAAACAGATTATTTTTTAAAGTATATTGATCAGATCTTTGAAAGACTTAATTTTGATTAAAAAAACCAATTTTTAAAATTTCTAACATACGAGGTTAATCATGAATGAAAAAAAGGCTACTACTAGACCACCTGAAAGAAGAGGTGTCCCTAAATCACAGATAAGGGCTGAAAGAAGGCAAAGGGCTGAAAGAAAAAAGAAAGTAAGGCAGACAATTGTAATTTCAGGAATTTCAGTTTTTGCTGTGCTTGTTATAGCAAGTTTAGTAGTTCCTGGTCTTATCGGTGCTAGGTCATCTGTAAAAACTAGAGAGCCTTTACCTTTTAATGCTGGAGGACCTACTAAAGCACTGGAAGATCAGGGCGCTCAAAAAATACTTGTTGGTTCATCTCACGTTCCATATTCTACAAAACCTGCGACTTCTGGGCCTCACTGGGCTATAAGGCCTGACCAAAATGATTTAGCTAAATATGGTTCTCCAGTAAAATGGGGTAAATTTGATGAAGAAGTTGCTGATGAAGCATTACTGCATAATTTATCTCATGGCGGTATAGGAATACACTATGATTGCGAAACTGAATGTAACGACTTAATTTTAAAATTAGATAAATTAAGGGCATCAGATGATACGCAGATTGTTCTTAGCCCTTATAGAGGAATGAAATCAAAAATTGCTCTTACATCTTGGAGGCATGTTCAATTTTTAGAAGAATTTGACGAAGAAGCAATAAATATTTTTATAAAAGCATATAGAGACAGGGCGCCTGAAAGTTGGATAGGAAACTATTGGGGGGATGCAATTCAATAAAAGATTATGTAAGAGTTCCCTTAGTGCTAGGTATAATATCTTTTAATTCGTCATTTATTTTAATAGCCCTTTTAAAAGTTTTAGAAAAGGCCTTAAAAACTGATTCAATAATATGATGTTCGTTTTTACCAGAAATAGTTTTTATATGGAGTGCCATTTTAGTTTCTACCGCAAGTGTTTCAAAAAAATGCCTTGCCATATCAGTAGGAAAATCTCCCATTTGGTTAGATGGTAAAATTTCAACAGAGTGGTACCCTCTTCCCGCAAGATCAATAGCTACCATAGAAAGCGATTCATCTAATGGTACTGTCGAATCAGCCATCCTTTCGATTCCAGCCCTATCCCCTAACGCTTTATCAAAAGCCTCGCCGAGAACTATAGCTGTGTCTTCTACAACATGATGAGATCCGGTTTCTGTGTCACCAATAACTTTAATGTTAAGGTCAATGGAACCGTGTTTAGAAATTTGCTCTAACATGTGAGTAAGCATGCCAAAAGGGGTAGAAATTGAACTTTTGCCCTTTCCATCTAAATTCAAAGATAATTGAATTTCAGTTTCTTTTGTTTTTCTTTTAATTTCAGCTTTTCTCATAAGGAATTATTAATAATATTTTTAAGTTTATTCATTTGTTCTAACTTTCCGATAGATATTCTTAAATAATTTTTTAACAAATAATCAGAAAACTTTCTAACAAAGATACCTTCTTTAGCTAAATTATTAAATACGATTTCGGCATCATTATTATCAAATTTACATAAAATAAAATTTCCTTCTGATTTAAAAGAACTAATTTTTTTATGATTATTAATAAATTCTTCAAGGTTTTTCTTCTCTGATAGAATTTTTTTAATATTACTGATCAATTTATTTTTATTTTTTAATGTTGTTATTGCTGCAATTTCAGCGGCAAGATTTACATTGTAAGGTTGTTTAATTTTAAAAATATTATTAATTACATTTGTGTTGGACATCATGTAACCAATCCTTAAGCCAGCAATACCAGCCCATTTACTAAAAGATCTCAATACGATGATATTTTCATATGAATTTATAAGGTTAACTGATGATTTAGAACAAAATTCATAATATGTCTCATCAATTATAATGATAATTCCAGTATCTAAAAGGCTCTTGACCTCACTCTCGTTTAACACATTTCCTGTCGGGTTATTGGGAGAAGCAATAAATAATAATTTAGAATTATTTTTTTTAATTAGGTCAATTGTATGGCTTAAGTTTATTGACCAATCAATATTTCTAGGTGAACTTACAACCTTCATCCCCATAGATGTCGCTAAAAATGAATACATACCAAAAGTTGGTTGAAGGTCTACAAGCGTGTCATCTTTTTTTCCGTAGATTTTGAAAATTAATTCGATCATCTCGTCTGCCCCTGATCCTGCAACAATATTATCTTCATCAACTCCAGTATAATCTGATAAATATTTCCTTAATTCAGACTGACTGGAGTCAGGATAATTATGGAATGAAATTTCTGATAAATTACTATTTATTTCTGGTATGGATCCATATGGGTTTTCATTAGCATTTAATCGAATAATCTCCTTATTACCAAGTGAATATTTTGACCTTAAAGTACTATCAGATTCAACAGGCTCATAGTCCTTTAAATTTTTTATGTGATCATTTATAAACTTTTCCATTATTCGCCTAAAATTTTCTTTTTTCTTTTAAGGGCAGATTGTGCATGCCCATCTAATTTTTCAAATTCTGCCAAATTAATTACATCATCTAGAACTGACAACACTTCTTTTTTTGATAGATTTATTACAGGCTGGTATTTTAGAAAATGCCTAACATTCAATGCTGAATTAAATCTTGCAGAACCACCAGTTGGCATTACATGGCTTGGGCCAGCAATATAGTCACCAAAAACCTCTGCAGAGTCATCCCCTAAAAAAATACCTCCGGCATTAACTATTTTTTTATAGTTATTAATAATCTCTTCAGATAAAATACTTACATGTTCTGAAGAAATTAGATTTGCCAATTCAATAGATTCAATCATATTTTCTACTACAAATAATAATCCATTTAGTTTGAAACTCTCTAGAATTATATCTTTTCTTGGAAGTGTTTCAGCTTGTTTATAAATTTCTTTTTCAACTTTTTTTGAAAAATCTAAAGAATTTGAAATTAATATTGGTGTTGCTTCAACATCATGTTCTGCCTGAGCAATAAGATCTGCTGCGCACAATTCAATATCATTTGATTTATCTGCAATAACCAAAGTTTCAGTTGGACCATAAAGTCCATCAATTCCTACCTTACCAAAAACTTGCCTTTTGGCTTCTGTAACATATTTATTTCCAGGCCCACAGATGAGATCAGATTTTGGAATAGACTTTGTTCCATATGTGAATGCAAAGATGGAATGGGCCCCCCCTAAGAGGAATACTCTATCAGCTCCAGCTAACTTTGCAGCAACAACAATTTCGTCAGAAACATTATTGTTTATAGCTGGAGAAGTTACGATAACTTCCTTAACACCTGCTATTTTAGCAGGCACTACAGTCATAACTACAGTTGAAACAAGAGGGGCTGTTCCGCTGGGCACATAACATAAAGCTCTTTCAACTGGAATGATATTTTCTCCAAGCGAATTGTTACTATTCATCCAACTTTTAGGTAATGAATTTTTATGGAATTGCTTTGACCTCTTAATACTTGTAGTAATTGATTTTATAAAATCTTCACTAACATTAGAAAATGATTTATCAATTGATTTGCTATCCAGCTCATATTCCATGTCAAAATTATCGAATTCAAATAAATATTTTTTTAAAGCAACATCACCATTCTTGCGAATATTTTCTCCAATTTCATTACAAATTTTATACAACGAATCATCTGGGCCCGTCTTCCTTAAAAAATTTTCAATAAATTTTTTTGAATCTTCAAAATTATTTAATATCTTCACTTAATGTCACTGCTCTTCAATTTGTTAATAATTTGCATATAAACTTCATTTAAATTTTCAGGAATAATACTAGATGATATTACACAGGCCTGAGAACTAAAAAGTGTCCCATCTTTTAAGGGTTTTAAATTATTTTCTTTCATGGTTTTCCCGGTTACAGTAATATCAGCTATTATATCTGCATAGCCTATCATGGGAGCCGCCTCTAACCCCCCTGAAGCAGAAACGAAAACAATGTTATTTACATCAAACTTTTCTAAGCTTCTTCTAACAAGATTTGGGTATTTAGTAGCTAATTTTAAGTTTTCAGAGTTATTTTTATACTCATAACTAATTTCAATTAAATCATAAATATTATCTACATCAATCCAGCTTTTTGGGACTGCAATCACAAGGCTAGAATCACCAAAGCCTATGTTATCCAAAATAATTTCAGAAGAAGTAGATTTTTCGCAATTTTCAAGATATCTGTCAAGCCCTGTTATTCCAATATGACCAACACCCCTATCAATAATAATTGGTATATCTCCAGACCTTTGAAAATAAATTTCAATATTATCGAATTCTTTTATTTTTCCTATCAATTTTCTATCACTTTCTTTTATGATATCCATTCCGCATCTATTAAAAAAATCTAATGCTCCTGATGAAAGAGATCCAGATGAAGGTAAAAATATTTTTAATTTATTACTCATTTTTATTTAAAATATCAGTTAATTTTGAAATATCTATTGCAAACCCAAAGCAACAAATATCTTCTTTGTATCCAAGCATAGCCGGCAAGTCATCATATCTTCCACCTCCCCCAATTAATTTATCTTTATAAATTAAGTCAAAAACAACCCCATTGTAGTAAGCGAGGTTTCTAGTTAATGAAAAATCAATACAGATATTTTCTTTATTTACCCCTTTTTCTAATAATTTATCAATTAAATTATTAAAATTTTCTGATTTTAAATTATTAAAATTTGAATTATTTTTAAAAGTGTCTAAATCAACATCTGCCAATTGTTTTAATTTATTAACCGAATCAATAAACATTGATTCAACAATCTGATTTGAATGTTTACTAAAATACCTATCTACAATATCATCATTTGATCTAAGGCCAAGATTATTTTCTAACTGTGACTTAAATTTAATTTTTATATCATTTTTAGATAGCTTACTTATTTTTTCATTACTTTTAATTAAATTTTGAAATTTTGCCTTAGATAATAATGCATCTGTATGATTTTCCAAGTTAAAAAGTTTAAGATTTGTTAAGAAAAATTCTACTAATGAACTGTTTAAATTTAATGAGTACAAATATTTTCTAACTATGCCCACATTTCCTATATTAATTTTAAATTCTTTTAAATTATTTTTCTTTAAACACTCAATAGAATCTAAAATTACTTCAGATCCATAGCCTTCTTTGTCTCTAGAAATGTATTCAGCCCCAACTTGATAGGTTTGGTGGTAAGATTCTTTGGAATTTTCAAATTTAAACACTGGGCCAGAGTAGCAATATTTACCTTCATAATTTTTTTTATTTTCAAATTTTGAAAATACATGCCTCATGACAGAAGCTGTAAAATCAGGCCTTAAACTCACTTGCTGGTTTAAAGGGTCTATAAATGTATAAGTGTTACCAGATGTACTACCCAATGATTTTCTAAAAAATAAATCTGCTGATTCTATTACAGGAGTGTCAAGATTAATATAGCCTGAATCAACAAGATAATTTAAAGAAGTTATTTCCATCTCTCTTCTTAGTTTTAAAGTAGAAGAGTCAGTGTCTCTAAAATTTTTTAAAATTTTTATTTTATTATTCATATATTAAGGACTAACGAGAATTCTAAAAATGTTTCTAGAATTACTATTCATCTTCTCGTAACCGTCTTTAACTACATTATCTAATTTTATTGTGTCCGATACTAGGCTTGAAGGGTCTATTTTTCCTTGATTTAATAACATTACAGCAGCTTCCATGTCTCCAGGCGAAGAGCCAATGGCTCCAATAACTTCTTTTTCAAAAAAAACAATGTCATTGAAATTCATTGTTAGTTCTTTAGAATATATACCAACAAGAATTGTTTTCCCTCCCCTTCTTGTGATATCAATAGATATTTTTGGAGCATTCTGAGCCCCAGCAGTTTCAAATACAATATCATGACCTATGCCTCCAGTTATTGAAAGTAAATAATCTATAAAATCTTTTTTTGATGTGTCGTATATGTAATCTGCACCAAAGGATTTAGCTAATTCAAGGCTTTCACTTCTTATATCAAGCGCTGTAACAATAGCACCAGATGCTTTAAGAACCTGGACAGTAAGCAACCCAACAGTTCCACACCCTACAACAGCTACATTATCACCAGGCTTAACTCCTGACTTTCTGATAGCATGAGTTGCTACAGTTGAAGGTTCAATTAAAGCTCCATATTTTTTTGGTATATCATCTGAAATTTTTATTAAATGGGAAGATGGCCACCTCATGTATTCTGAAAGACCTCCATCCAAAGCAAAGCCAGCAACTTTCATACTTTGGCAAGCTCCGCCCTGCCCATTAAAACACCAAAAACATTTTTTACAATGAATAACATTATTTACTGCAACTGTATCACCGATTTTTAGGTGTTTAATATTCTTGCCAAGTTCAACAATTTCTCCAGTTATTTCATGGCCATGCACGATAGGAGGATCATTAGGATTTATATAATTTGGCCCAAATTGCCATTCTTCAATATCTGTAGCACAGATACTTGTAAAATTTATTTTTATAATTGCATTAAATTCATCATTTAAATCAGGATCATTCCAATGATTTTCTAATTTAATATCTTTATTTCCATAATATATCAACGCTTTCATCAGGTTCTCCTACAAATTAATTACTGTGCCGTCTTGTTTAATTTCTTTGACACCAGCATTGCTTTGATATGTTATTGCTTTAAGGGATGTAACTATCGATTCTCCACTTTTTAACTTTACTGCAGAGGTTTCTTCATCAGTGTTTGGCAAAGGATCTCCATCTGGCAAACTTGTACACAATTCCAACCCTTCATTATAATGACGACCATACCAGGGGTATCCTGAACCACCCCCAAATACTTGCCAGTTCCAAACATATTTAAAAATTTCCTTTGAAAACTGCATTCCAATCCCTATTTTAGTCTTTGTATTGGTTAGCGAATACCAGCCTTGAGAAAGTTCATAAAACATAGCTAAATCCTGTAATTTTGAAGTCTTTGGAGGAATTTTTCTCATATCTACTTTGCCGTTCGGGCCCTCAGCAAAAGGCCATTCACCCTCTTTTTGGGCAAGCAATCTATTGTCCGGCAGCCCGTCTAATGAAACGTCCCTCCAATTAAAAATTTTTGATTTTGGCAAATCTAACCTACAGCTTTCACTTAAAAAGGGGTCCCCAAACACAATGTGTTCTAACCAAACACAATCAGATTCGCTCATAGACTCATTGGTGAGCTTATAATCAATTTCTAGAAAAGGACTATTTTTAGTTAAAGATAGAGTTTTTTCCATAAAAAAAGGAGTTCTGTATGTCCTGACAGAAAACTTTATAGAACATTTTTCAGGGTCATCTTCAATAATTTGAGAATCCCAAGGCATTGTACTCATTTCAGAATGTTGCCCCATAGGGGCGCCTTGGTAATCTTTCCTTTTATTTCCTGCGGTGGGCGCACAAGTTTGCCACCCTCCTTCATAAGTATCACCCCAAGAAATATCTCCAGTAGTTGATAAAAATTTTCTAGTATCTCTTACACCCCAAACTGACCTCCACATATAATCAGTGTCACTAGGCTTATGGACAAATGAATAAATATCGGCACCTTTGTCCACCAAAACCATTACTCTAATTTTTTCATTTTCAATAATTGCAACTTTATTTCCTCTGAACTCCCAGTCATCGGAAACCCTGCAACCATAATTTCTTTCCTTTTGATAATGCATTAATCCTCCTAAAAATTAAAATCTACTTTCAACTCGCTAGTTATTGACCTAAACCATTCCACTACTTCAGGATGATAAGGAATTCCATTTTCAGACCTTTCTTTTTCTTCATTGCTTTCTGGTAATCCAGCATATAGCACTTCTTCAAACCCAGGGGCGGGTTTACTATCTTTTATCTTAGTAAGATATTCATCTACATCGCTCATAAATTCATCTAAGTCTCCGAATGCTTCAATGTTATAAACAGTAAAATGATGTGCAGTATTTTTCTTTCTTAATGGACCTAATCCGTTATTTGATAACCCTCCGCATAAAATCTCTAAGATTACTGCAAGCCCAAAACCTTTATGGGACCCTATTTCTCTTGTTCCTCCTAAAGGTAGTATTCCGGGTTTATCATTTGGATTTTCATATGAAGGAATTTGTGCATCTTCCATAATCGGTGTGCCATCTTTATCTGATATCCATCCCGGCATAACATCCACACCTAGTCTTTTTGCAAGTTCTATTTTATTCCCCGCAACTGAACTCATAGATGCATCAAATATAAAAGAGGGGTTAATTTTTGTTGGAACGCCAAAAGCTAATGGATTCAAACCAACTAATTTTTCACTGCTAAATGTGGGCACAACCCCAACACCTCCCCCTGTTGTTGCTAATCCAATCATATTTTCTTCAACAGCCATGTTTGCATAATAAGCTGCTGCGCCAAAATGACCTGAATTAAATAGAGTTACAGAGCCAACTCCAAATTTTTTCGCTTTATTTATAGCTTCCCTCATAGCGTGTGGAGCAATTGCACATCCCAGCCCTCCGTCACCATCAATAGTTGATATTGCACCAAAATCTCTAACTATCTTCCACTTAGGATCAATTTTAAGGCCATTTTTTGAATTATTTTTCTTCGATTCCATGAAGGATTTAACATACATTCTTAGCATATTACTAACTCCATGACTGTCGATCCCTCTTTTGTCAGCGTATGTTAAAACATCACTTATATTACTCGAGTGCTCTGAAGATAGTCCTAATTTTATAAATAAATCATAAACAACTTTTTTTATTTCATCTGGCTTAATAAAAATCGCCTTGTCAGTAGGAACATGAAATCTTTCAAGCATCACTTACCTCCTTTTTTAACTATTATTATTTAATAATATAATTTACTTAAACCAAACTTTCCAATGTGATTTAAGTTTATGAGATAATAATATTAAATTATTTATATTATGAGCAAAGATCAAGAAAATTTATTTATGGGAGAATGGTCCCCAGAAGAGTGGATGAATTATGAAAAACTCCACCTTGATGAACTGAACTTACCTTCGAGCGAAAACAAAGGGATTGATGTTGCAATTAAATATTCAAGAAAAGTTTTAAAAACTCATAGCACAAGTTTTTTTATTGTAACCAGATTCCTTCCAAAATATATGAGAGATGAAGTTGAGCTTGTTTATGGCTCTGTAAGATTCCCAGATGAAATAGTAGACTCATTCAATATAAGTGATTCAGAAAAAAAATCTTTATTAAAAAATTGGAGAGATAAATATAGGACTGCATTAGATACCAAATCTTTTGATGAATCTTTATCAAAAGGTGTCCCTTTACTTCTTGCAGGCTTTACTGAAGTTGTTAAAAAATACTCAATACCTACGGATTACTATGAGTCTTTTCTGGATGCAATGGAACTAGATGTTAACCCTAAAGAATTTAAAGATATTGAAGATTTAATAAATAATTATGTTTTTGGTAGCGCAATTGTTGTTGGTTACTTTTTAGCTTATGTATATGGGAGCAGTAAGAAAAATAATTTTGATGAAACACTTAAATCTTCCAAGGAACTTGGGATAGCACTTCAATTAACTAACTTTATTAGGGATATCAATGAAGACTTAAAGCGAGGAAGAGTATATATTCCTTCAACAATTCTTAAAAATAACGGAATTAATCAAAAAAATTACAGTAATAATGTTAAGCAAAATACCAATGAAATTAATCTAGCCAGAAAAGAATTAGCTTCAATAGCAAATCATTACTACTATGAGTCCAAAAAAGGCATAGAAAGCTTTTCCCCAGAAAGCCGTATTGCCATAAATGCATGCATAGAGCTTTATGGCAAATTAAATGATCGAATAATTTCTAGAGGAAATGATATTAAGTATCGAGAAAGCTTATCATGGTCTGAAAAATTAGGAGCTTTACCAATAAGTAAATACTGGAAACTTCCTGTAGCTTATTTAAAATCATGAATAATCCTAAAAAAAATGTTTGCATAGTAGGTGGCGGAATGGGGTCTTTGTCTGCTGCAATTTACTTGAATAAAAAGGGGTTTGATGTATCAATTTATGAAAAGAACAGCACATTAGGTGGTAGAGCAAACATAATAGAAGAAAATGGTTTCAAATTTGACGTCGGCCCATCACTATTAAATTACCCTTGGATTTTTGAAAATTTATTCAAAGAGGCTGGAGAAGAAATGAGGGAACATATCGACTTAATTGAAATTGATAGCGGTGTTAAATTTTTATGGGACGATAAGGAAACATTTACAATTACATCTGATTTCCCAAAATTATCAAATGAAATTGCTAGATTAGAAAAATCCCACATAAACGGGCTTAATTCATTCTTAAAAATAAATTCTCGTAGATATAATACTGCCTTCGAAAAATTACTAAATAAAAATTTAGACAATCCTGTTAGATGGGGAACTGGACTTGGTGCAAAAGAATTATTTTCTGGGAGCATGTTTAAGTCAATGTACAAAGATTTAGGGGTGCATTTTAAAAGCAGACACATCAAAGAAGCATTCGGGTCTTATGCAATGTATCTTGGAGGCTCACCATTTAAAATACCTGGTTTTTTTTCAATATTGCCTTATGGCGAAATCGCTTATGGGCTTTGGATGCCTAAAGGAGGAATTTATTCCCTTATCGAAAAATTAGAAGAAATATTAATTAAAATTGGCGTTAAAATATATAAAGATTCTCCAGTCAAAGAAATCGCAATTAAAGACAATAAAGTATATGGAATTATTACAGAGAGCGGGGATCTTGAAAATTATGCCACTGTTGTTTCAAATGTTGATTTACCAACAACCGAGGACAAGCTTTTAAAAAACAGTTCTTTGAATTCCTTTGAAAAAAAACAAATGACCCCTTCTGTAATGACT
>JACETA010000023.1 GCA_013911545.1 Chloroflexota bacterium
AGGTATATTAAATACAATAAATTGGTATAAAAAAAATAAAGATACAATAGGCAAGTTAAGTTGAGGTTTATATTTATTTATCTAACTTTAAGTTAAAAAATTTTAGAAATTTTGAAAGTTTAAATATTGATTTAAATAACGGAATTAATTTTTTTGTTGGAAAAAATGGGCAAGGTAAAAGCAATTTAATGGAAGCCATATATTCTTTATCTATCGGTAAGTCATTTAGGACATCAAACCAAAGAAATTTATTCAATAAAAATTTAGATGTTAATGAAGTTTACGTTTCTGCAATGGCCCATCAAAATAATAATGTTTTTGATTTAAGTATTTATCTAAAAAAAATAAATGAGACTAATAAAATCGAAAAGAAATATATTTATAACAGTTCTGAAGTAAAAAGTGCTGATTTTATTGGTAAACTAAATATAGTTTTTTTTGAAGCTAAAGATCTAGATATTATTATGGGCAGTCCGTCTTACAGGAGAAGGTTTTTAGATATACATATTTCGCAGCAAGATATTTCATACCTAAAATCTTTGCAAAGATATAATAAAGTCCTTCAAAGCAGGAATAGATTATTAAAAGATATCAAAATAAGAAAATCTTCAAAAATAGAACTTGAGTATTGGACAGAAAAATTAATTCAAGATGGTATAAAAATATCAAAAATTCGAAATAAAAAATTAATTGAAATATCACTAGAAACTTTGAAAATATTTCCTGATTTAGCCAAAAATGATGAGAATATTTCAATTAAATTTTTATCTTCGTTCCCAAATATTGAAGATATCAACGAAGAAGAATTGATTACGCTATTTAACGATAATTATGCAAAGGAGATTTCTTACGGAACAACAATTTTGGGCCCCCACAAAGATGACTTTGAGGTTAAGATTAATAATAAAATATCTTCAGAATTTTCATCAAGAGGACAAATAAGAACCGCAACGCTTTCATTAAAGTTAGGTGAAGCAAATTCGTTAAAAAAAAGTTTATCTGATACTCCAGTGATAGTGTTAGATGACATATTGTCTGAATTAGACTTTGAAAGAAGGAAGACCGTTGTGAATTTTATTAAAGAGTACGATCAAATATTTTTAACTTCACCGGATGAAGCTCTTTTGAAATCAATTGTTAGTGGTGATGATAAAATATTTGATATTAATAAAGGCGTATTAACTTAATGAATGAAATAGAAAAAAAAATTATTAAAGCTTCAAAATTAATCATTGAATCAAAAAAGGTGATTGTTATGACAGGGGCAGGTATATCTGTTGATAGCGGGGTTCCAACGTTTCAAGGAACTGAAGGTTTGTGGGCTAGATTTGGTAAGCCAAAAATGAATGCCTATTCTGATTTCTTAAAAAATCCTGAATCCTGGTGGGACAGAGAGATAAATCATCAAAGATCTCCATATGTTCTTGAACTAAGAAAGGCAATTGAAGGTTCAAAACCTAACTTGGGACACAAGGTTTTATTTGAAATGGAAAATAAAAATATTATCAATTCAGTAATTACCCAAAATATTGATGGTTTGCATGTTGATGCAGGAAATAAAAATGTATGTGAAATTCATGGAAATAGAAATTTTTTGAGATGTATTAGATGTGATAATAAATTAAAATTTGAAGCTCCATTAATTGAAAAACCTCAAAATTGTAAGCTATGTAATGGAATAATCAAATATGATTCAGTTATGTTCGGGGAGCCAATACCCAAAAAAATTTTAGAGAATGCCAGAAATATTATTGCAGGTTGTGACCTAGTTATTGCTGTTGGAACCTCATCAACTGTTAGACCAGCTGCAGGTTTGACATGGATTGCTAAGGCAGAAGGGTCAAAAATTATTGAAATAAATACTAATCAGACAAAATTAACAAATGAATGTGATTTAGTTATTAAAGGAACTTCAACTGATATTTTGAAAAAGATATTTTCAGAAGTTAGTCAATTAGTTAGATAAATTCATTGTGTAAAGATTGGGCAGCTAAACTTAAATCATCTGAATTAATGATGCATGTAATCCTTATTTCAGATGTTGTAATCATTTCAATGTTTATATTTTTTTCTGACAAGGTTTCAAACATTCTTGAGGCATATCCAGGTTGATTCTGAATCCCTGTTCCAACAATACTAACTTTACCTAGGCCTGATTGAGTATTTATGTTTTCTTTTTTTGCAATATTATTTTTAATTAATTCTTTTACACATGCATCAAGATTTTTATCTTCCAATGTAAAGCTTAGATTAGTCTTGCCATCATTTCCAGCTGCCTGAACAATAACATCTACGCTTATTCCCATTTTACTTAAAGGCAAAAATATTGAAGATGCTATTCCAGGTTTATCATCAATATTATTTATTGTTACTTTACTAACACCTGTAGATGTTGGAATCCCTGTAACAGCATTTCTTTTCTCCATTTTTACTTCATCATTACTCATCCTTGTACCTTCACTTTCATATTTGGTGTGTTTTATTATCATTTCAACTTTGTTTATTGAAGCAATTTCTATTGACCTAGGATGCATTTTTGCTCCTAAGGAAGCCATTTCAAGCATTTCATCATAAGATATATTGCTTATTAATTTACCATCATTAACCAATCTTGGATCTGCAGTAAAAATTCCTTTTACATCAGTGTAAATTTCACATCTTTTTGCATTTAGGGCTGATGCAATTGCAACTGCGGTTGTATCAGATCCGCCCCTTCCTAAAGTTGTAACTTCGCCATATTCTGATACACCTTGGAACCCAGCAACAATAACAACATCCCTTTCTTTTAATTCATTTAATATTACCTTTTTATCAATAGATGAAATTCTTGCAGAGCCGTGTAAGTCATCTGTAAAAATTCCTGCTTTTTGCCCAGTAAGACTAATTGCATTTACTCTAATTTCTCTCAAAGACATGCTCATAAGAGAGGCTGATATTATTTCACCAGTTGATAATAGTTGATCAAAATCTCTTAAGTTATCAATTTCATTGTTATTTTTTAAAAAACTTTCTCCTAGTTTTACTAATTCATCTGTTGTATCGCCCATAGCAGAAACAACAATCACAATTTTATTAGAATTTTTTAAAGAACCTTTTATTTTTTTTGCAACAAACTTTATTTCATCTAAGTTACTTAATGAGCTGCCACCATATTTTTGAACAATAAGATTACTCATTTAACAATTTGTATGCCTTCATTTGATGCTTTCGTTAAAGTAACTTTTCCATCAAGATTATGCTTTCTAGCAGCTTCTTTTAATTCATAATCAATAGTGAATTCTTTGCCCTCACTAAAAACCATTAAAGTCGGGCCTGAACCAGACAATATTGCTCCTAATGCTCCAGCTTCCATAGCTGAAGCCATTAAATATTTTATTTTTGGAAAACTTTCTAGCCTTATATTTTGATGTATGTAATCTTGGGTAGCATCGTTAAGAAATGTGTAATCACCTGAACTTATAGAATCAATCAGTAATGCAACTCTAGACATATTGTTTATAGCATTATTAAGGGGAATATTCTGAGGGATTTTTTTTCTACTAGTATTTGTTTCTGAAGTAAAATTTGGCACAAAAGTCATTATATTTAAATTATTTTTAATATTAATTTTTTTAAACATCCACCTTGATTTATTATCGTTATAATATGAAATAGTTAACCCTCCAAAAATACATGGAGTGGCATTGTCAGGGTGACCTTCAATAGCAATAGCCATTTGCATCAAATCTTCAGAAGATAATTTGCTTCCAGATAAATAATTTCCTATAAATAGCCCACCTGAAATTGAAGCTGCACTACTTCCCAATCCCCCTGCGTATGGAATATTATTATCATTAATTATTTTATATTTATCTAAATCTATTTCTGGATAAGAAAGCTTTATGCCTTTAGCTATCAAATTTTGCTCATAAGGTATTTCATCATACTTTTCTTTGCTTACCCCATTATTTTCTATCTCAAAATTTTTATCAGATTTTTTAATACTAATTTTATTAAATATGTTTACAGCTAGGCCTATACAATCAAACCCTGGTCCAACATTGCCAGTACTTCCAGGAATTTTAATAGTAATTTCGTCTTTTGGAATCATTTAAGAACTCAAATATGTGTATGCAGATAATGCGGCAATTGCTCCTTGCCCAGCTGCAGTTACAGTTTGCTTTAAAGGTCCAGATGCATTTGTCAGGTCACCCGCAGCAAAAACACCTTTCAAGCTAGTTTCCATTAATTTATTAACAGAAACCTCGTTAGTTTCAGGGTCTATTGATAAATTAAGTTGGTTTGCAAGTTCAAGCCTTGGGTCTGCTCCTATTTCTATAAATAAGCCGTCGCACATTAATTTTTCTTCTTGTTTAGACTTAATTATTTTCACACCATTAACACCATTGTTATCTTCTGTGATTTCACTTATTTGTGAATTTAAATGAAGATCTATATTTTTACATTCCTGGAATTGTTTCAAAAGAACTTTTTCTGGTCTATGCAAAGAATCACCTCTGTAAACTAGGTGGACTTTATTTGCGTATTTACTTATTAATATAGCTCCTTCGACAGCAGCGTTCCCGCCTCCAACAACCACAACATCTTTTTCCTTATATAATGGAGCATCACAAGTTGAACAGTATGAAACACCCTTTCCAACTAGAGAGTCTTCATTAGGTAAATGTAATTTCCTTCTTTCTCTTCCGACACATAAAATTACGCCTTCAGTTTCTATAATTGATGAGTCTGTCTCAACAAAGAAGTTATTGTCACTTTGAGTAATTTTATTTGCATTTTCTTCAAATAGTTCAACATCATATTTTAAAACTTGCTCTTTCATATTCATCATCAAGTCAAATCCATCAACTTCTATCCCTGGATAATTTTCAATCATCCCTCCGATTGCAGTTTCTCCACCAAATTCTCCACCAATAATCATTGTATTAATTTGATATCTTGCTGAATATAGCGCCGCAGAATAGCCTGCTGCCCCTTGACCTGCAATAAGTAAATCGGTTTTCTTTTTAATCATATGATCATTATATATAAAACCAACAGCTTTCATAGATTTTGTTTGGAAAATTTTGGGAGAATGAAATGATTAAATATATGAAACATAATATAAAAAATAATTTTGATGTTACCGTTGTTGGTTGTGGTCCTGCAGGAGCTCAGGTAGCAAAAAAAATATCTGAAGCTGGAAAATCAGTTTTAGTTTTAGATCACAGGAGAGAAATAGGAGATAAACTTTGTACAGGAATTGTAGGATCAGAATTATATAATCATTACCCTGAAGTTAAAAAGTTTATATACTCTGAAGCAAATTCAGCAAAAATATTTAATAATTCTGAACACATTATTGACATCAAAAAAGATGAAACTCAAGCTTTAATAATAGACAGGGTTAAGTTTATTCAGTCAATTATAAATAATGCAAAAAAATCTGGAGCAATATTAAAAAAGCAAAGGTTAGTAACAAGTTCAGAAATTGGCGAAGAATATGTAAAAGTTTCTGCAAAATTTGGAAGCAAAGAAGAAATATATTACTCCAAATTATTAATAATTGCTTCAGGATTTAATTCAAAATTTGCAAAATCACTTGGTTTTAATTTAAGTAAAAATTACATTTATGGATACCAAACTAAAATTAGTAATTTGAATCTGGATGAAGTTAATGTTTTCACCGGGAGCACTTTACCAAAAGGGCATTTTGGCTGGCTTGTTCCAACTACAAAAAATGAAGGACTTTGCGGAATTTTAGGTAAGGCAAAATTAAAAAATAATGGAAAAGCCTTTTTAATTGAAATGCAAAAAAAATATAATTTTGAAATTAAAGAAAAAACAAAGGTTTGGGGAATACCAGTTAAGCCTGTTAATAAAAATTATTCTCGGAGATGTTTGTTGATTGGAGATGTTGCTGGTCAGGTAAAACCTACAACTGGAGGAGGTATTTATTATGCAATGAGATCTTCTGATATTGCTTCTGAAATTGCAATTGATTGCTTAGAAAATGAAAAATTTTCTGTAAAGCAACTAAGCTTGTATTCGAAAAAATGGGAACAATTATTTAAAAATGAATTAAGAATAGGACTTTTCGCGAGGCAATTTTATGAAAGCCTTGATGATAAAGATATTGTAAAAATTCTTGAGCATATTAAAGAATCAGAATTGATATCAAGTGATATTAATTTTGACTGGCATTCTAAAATAATTATGATGGCTTTTAAAACTAAAATTAAAAGTTTTTTGAAAGGGTCTTTAATTTCTAAGTTTAAGAAATTAGGTTTTAATTAATCCCATTATTTTTTCTGAAATCTTTTTGTATGAAAGTCCATGATAATCAAGTATTTCTTGATTTGTTCCACTTTTTGGAACTTCGGTAATACCAATTACGTCAATTTTAATATTTAAATCTAGCTTAGATATTGCCAAGGCAAGCTTTTCAGCAACTCCTCCTTCAATATAATGATCTTCAATAATTATTAAATGAAAATTATTTAATTCATTGATTATCCAATTATTATCAAATGTATTTAACCATGGCATTGATATTATTTTTGGATTGATATCATTTTTTAATAGAAGGCTCTTAGATTTAATTGCTTCTGATAATATGGTTGGGCTATAAGTTATAACACAAATATCTTTTCCGTCTGAAATTGTGTTGCCGTAACCCTTTCTTATTTTTGATAATTCATCAAAATTATCTGGTAACTCAAATGGTATAGAGCAAAATCTTATATATATATTATTAGGCGATTCAAGAGAATATTTTAATAATTTTTCAACTTGTTTTTCACTATTTGGTTGAATCATTTCTAAATTATGCATCCCAGACATACTCGCAATGTCTCTAACTGCTTGATGAGAATGGCCCGGCCCTGATGGCAACAGTCCGGCCAAGAAGCCAGAATAAATTACTTTAGTTTCTTCAGTAGAATTATTATAAATTTGTTCATTTGGCCTAGCAGTTAAAAAACTTGAAAATGAATGCACAATTGGTATAAATCCTTCTTTGGCTAAAGTGCCAGCTTGAGAAACCATATCTTGTTCAGCAATACCACATTCAATAAATCTTTCAGGAAATTTTTTTTCAAATTCTATAAGTCCTGTATCTAGTATTAAGTCTCCGTCTAAAGCAATAATTTTTTTATTTTTTCCTGCTTCATTAACAATAGAATTAGAATAAGAAGATAATAAGTTTTGTTGAATATTATTATTCTTGGCAATATCAGGTAAATCATAAAATGAAAGCTTAAAATCAAATTTTATTTTAGATCCATTAATAGATTTTGATATCTTATTATTTAATTCTAAAATTGCTTTATCAAAAATTTCTTGAGCTATCGATCCGCTGTGAAATTTATAAAATTCTCCCTCATTTAATAAGTCTCCATGCATAAAAGATACTCCAAAACCTTTAATAGTATTTGCAATTATAGCTCCAGGCTTGTTACTAGATTCTATTTTTTCAAATGCTTTTGAAAACTCTTCAACGCTATTGCCATCACATGAAACTGTTTCAATTCCAAAAGATTTAAATTTGTTTTCAATATCTCCTAAATCACTTGTAATTTTTACCGTGCGATCTGACTGGAATTTATTGTTATCAACAACAATAATTAATTCATTCAATTCTTCTTGAGATACCCGGTTTAGTGATTCCCAAATTTGCCCTTCCTGCAACTCTCCATCCCCTGTAAGAACAATCACTTTTGAATTTAGACCTTTCAATCGGTTAGCCTTAATTATTCCTTTTGACTTAGAAATGCCCATCCCTAATGATCCTGTATTAGTAAATATATTTGGTGTATTAATATCAGGATGGCCTGGCAATCCATCAATTTTTCTCAATTTATTCAATAGTGAAAAATTTAATTTTCCATATGCAATCAAAGAATTGTATAGGGCAGGTGCATCATGCCCTTTAGAAGAAAAAAAATATAGTTTTTCATATTTTTTACTTAATTCTCCTAATGCCCAATTCATAATATCAATAGAACTAAATGATGACCCAATATGTCCTGATCCTGCACAACAAATCATGTATAGAATATTTATTCTGCACATATCAGAAATTAATTTATTTTTTAAAATAGGATTAATTTCAAGGGATAAGAGCTCTTCAAAATATTTACTTTCTACATAGGATAATTTCATTTTAAATATGACTTCTTTCTAATTTTAGGCAATGAAGCTTCTCCATTTCTTATTAATATTTTTGCAAGTTCCCAATCATCTTTCACATTAACGTCAAACCCTTCATCTTTTTCTGTAAAAAAAGGAATAATTTTTTCCCCTGAAATATTGTCAAAATCATAAACAGTTTTAAAATGAGCGATCTCAAGGCTTGCATTTTGTACATATACTTCTGGAAGTGATGGATATTGTGAACTATGCAGAGGTTGGTTATGAGGGCCCTTTTCTTCTAGTTCAACAAATGGGCGCATATAATCCTTTTCTGCAACCCACATTTTGCAAGGATGTTGCAAACATTTTTCAACTGCTCTAAGTGAATCACATTCTTTTTTGGAGAATTCATTAAAAGCCCTAATTATAGTATCTGGCTTTCTAAATGGGCTTGTAGGCCTTAATATGCTGAAAAATTTATAATTATTAAATTTTTCTAAATAATCTAAGCAATGTTTTACCCATTGTATATCTGGCGATTTATCTTGTGAGTATTCTTCTGGCCTGATAAAGGGAACAGATGCGCCGTAATATTCAGCAACCTCTTTAATTTCATTTGAATCTGTGGATACTATTACATCATCAAATATTTTTGATTCTAAGGCAGATATAATTGTATAAGCAATTAATGGGTGACCTTCTAATGGAGATATATTTTTATTAATTACTCTTTTAGATCCAGACCTGGCAGGGATTAATGCAACATTATTTTTCATAATATATTACCATGCTGTCCATCCTCCATCGGAAACGATATTACTTCCTGTTATATAAGATGAGGCATCACTTATTAAAAACTGTATTACTCCATTATATTCATGTTTTTCTGCCATTCTTCCTAGAGGAACTCTTTTAGAATAATTTTCAACAAATTGTTTATCTTGGTCATCAAAAACTCCTCCGAGGGTAAGGGTATTAACGCGTATATTTTTTGACCCCCAATATGTGCTTAGGTATCTTGTTAAGTTAAAAATACCTGATTTTGAAGCAGAATATGCAACAGGCTTTGTGAAATTTTCTTTATAATCATAAATGCGTTGATCTGGTGAAATTAATCCATAATGTGAAGATATGTTTATTATTGATCCCCCAGAATTATTGACCATTTCATTTCCAATTAATTGGCACGTTAAAAAAATACTTTTTAAATTTACATCTATGACCTTGTCCCATGCTTCTTCAGGATATTCTTCAAATGGGCCATTGATTTTTTCACTATCTCCGGGAGGAGAATCTAGCGCTGCATTATTTATTAACGCTGAAGGGCTTCCAAATTTTTTACATACTAAATTTAGAGAATTAGATATTTCATTTTTATTTGTTACGTCTGTCTTTAAAAATAAGTAATTTTCATTGTTAAAAAGCTTAGATTCTTTAGGTTCTGTTAAATCAAAATTACACACAATTGCTCCATTTGAAACTAGGTGCTCAGCATAGATACTGCCTAAATTACCACTACCGCCAGTAAGTATTATTACTTTATTTTTAATATTAAAATTATTTATCAAATTACTAAGTTATTTTTTTAATGCTTCGATTATATCGCATACTTCTCTAACAGCACCATGCCCTCCATTAGTGTCAGTAACATAATCGGCATATTTAATAACTTCAGGATGGCAATCGTTTACTACTATTGCTAATCCGCAATCTACAAGACACTGAATGTCATTAATGTCATTTCCCATGTAAGCCACCGATTTGTAGTTGAAATTACCATTTTCTACTAAATTATGTAACTCAGTTGCTTTTTCATCACTTGAAAGACCCTGTAGAAAGCCTATTTCAAGTTTTTTTGCCCTTTTTTCAACAACTGTATTTTTTTCAGTAGAGAGTATAAATAAATCAATCCCTAAATCTTTAAGTTTTTTTAATCCAAAACCATCAAATTTTGACGATATCACACTCTCGTTCCCATTTTGATCAGTGTAGACATTGTTATCAGTAAATACTCCATCAAAATCAAAAATAATAAACTTTATTGCTTTAAACTTTTCTTTTAAAGTTGAAGAGATTTTAGAAAGATATTCATCTACCGGCTTCATGGCTAATTGAGATCTTCAAGCTTAATATTTTCTTCAAAAGAGTAATCTTTGGTTATTGTTTTACCTAAAACCATATCTAATTCACTTGGAGGGATTCCATCCCCAGGTGATTTAAATAATAAATCATTCATAGTTATGACAGTGCCTTTAGAAAGTTTTTTTGAGGCTATGATTTTTTTGCCCATTTTAAATCTTGCTAATTTTTCTTCTGAAAGTAATTTCTTTTCCCCATCACCCAATGACAATCTTACATTTTCAAGTTCATCAACTAAATTTTTCAATAAACTTGGAGTGAGTGAAAATTGATGATCAGTTCCTTTTTGAGATCTGTCCAATGTAAAGTGTTTTTCAATAACCCTAGCTCCTATTGAGTAGGCAGCAATAGGTATAGATATTCCTGAGTCATGCCCTGAATACCCTATTACTGTTTCAGAAAATTCTTTTCTAAAAGTTTTTATCACATTTAAATTTATGGTTATTGGTTTCGCGGGATAAATTGATGTGCATTGAAGCAGTATAATTTTTGGATTTATCTTTTTTGCAAAATTTAAAGTTTTTTCTACTTCCCAAAAATCACTTGCCCCAGTACTTATGATCATAGGTTTTTGGAAATTAGCCACTTTTTCTATTAATGGAAAATTAGTTAAATCTCCAGAAGCAATTTTATAACTTTCCAATTCAAGTTCTTTTAAAAAATCTGCACTTTTTAAATCAAATGGAGTCACGAAGAAATCTATGCCAATTTTTTTTGAATAATTAAATATTTCTTCAAAATCATTATCAGATAATTCAAGTTTATCCCTATGCTCTCCATATGTTGATGCAAAACTCTGAGGGCCTACATAAGGAGATTCAAACATTTCACTTGTAAACAACTCTTTATTATCTCTTCTTTGAAATTTAACCGCTGAAGCCCCACTGTTCTTAGCTTCTTCAATTAATTTTTTTGCATTATTAACATCGCCTTGGTGATTGTTTCCTATCTCGGCAATTACATAACAACTTGAACTGTCATTTATTATTGAATTGTTGAAAGTGATTTCTCTGGCCATATTATTTACAATTAATCTATATTACAATTTTATATACTTAAATTAATATTTTGAAGATAGTTTACATCACAAACGCTAGATTACCGACTGAAAAGGCTCACGGAGTTCAAATTGTCAAAATGTCTGAAGCTTTTTCAAGTTTAAATAACGATGTTACGGTTATAAGTCCCAAAAGAGTTCAAAAAGAAATTTCCCATAAAACTGACATTTTCAATTTTTATGATATTGAAAATATTTTTGAACATAAGTTGGTAAATTTTATTGATCCGTATGTGTACAGG
>JACETA010000024.1 GCA_013911545.1 Chloroflexota bacterium
GAATAATGATGGAACTTTATTTACATGTGAAGTAATGTGTAATGACTATGATGACAATATATTAATTTCTGGTATTGCATCTGTATTAGTAGAGGAGTAAAAATGAAGGTTGCCATTGATGCAATGGGAGGAGATTTTCCTGTAAATAATATCGAAGGTGCTATCAAGTCCCTTGATGACCCTGAAGTAGAAATATTTTTAGTAGGAGGACCTGAAAAGCTTTCTCAAAATCTAGAAAAATATTCTTATGATAAAGATAGAATTCAAATAATTCCTTCTGGAGAAGCAATTAGAATGGATGAGCAGCCAGCCATAGCTATTAAAAGAAAGCCAGATTGCTCAATTAATGTATGCTCAGGATTAGTAAAAAAGGGGTTGGTAGATGGATATGTTAGTGCAGGTAATTCAGGAGCAACATTCGCCTCATCTGCCGGGATTCTAGGAATGTTTGAAGGGCTATCTAAACCTTGTATAGGTGGTGCAGTTTTTGGATTTGCACCTAAAACTTTGGTACTTGACCTTGGGTTAAACGTTGAATCAACACCTGAACAAATGTTAGATTTTGCAGCACTTGGAATATCTCAAGCAAAAATATTATATGATATTGAAAATCCTTCTGTAGGACTTCTTAGCAATGGATCTGAATCAAATAAAGGAAATAAATTAGTAAAAGATTGTTTTAAACTTTTTGAAAAATCAAGTATCAAATTTCAAGGAAATATTGAAGGGCATGATATTGCTTTAGGTAATGTTAATGTTGTTGTATGCGATGGATTTACAGGTAATATTTTACTAAAAACAATTGAGGGTGTTGGTGATGTAATACATGAATTTCTAATAAAAGAAATTAACGATGATAAATACCTAGATATTATTAATACGATTCCTATAAAAACTAATATAATGAGGGAGTTTGGAGGAGGTCCAGTTTTTGGAGTTAATGGGATTGCAATTGTTGCTCATGGGTCCTCTAGTCCGACAGCAATTTCAAATGGAATTTCTACAGTATCATGGCTTACAAAAAAAGATTATATCAATCAATCAATTAAAGAATTATCTCAAATAAGGGGCAGTATAAATGAGTGAAAAAAAACGGCATGCATTAATAACTGGCGCATCAAGAGGTATAGGTGAAGCAATAGCAATTGATCTTGCAAAAGAAGGTCATAATATTTCAGTAAATTTTAATTCTCATCAAAAAGATGCAGATATAGTTGTAAAAAAACTAAAAGAACTTGGGGTAGATGCTCATGCTGTCAAAGGTGATGTTTCTAATAAAGAGTCTGTTAATGAAATGATAAATATTGCTGAGAAAAAATTTGGTCCTGTAGAAATATTAATTAATAATGCTGGAATAATATCAGATAATTTATTAATGAGAATGAAAGATGAAGAATTCGATAATGTAATTGATACTAATTTAAAGGGTACCTATTATTGCACAAAAGCTTGTGTACCATCAATGGTAAAAAATAGGTGGGGTAGAATCATTAATATAACTTCTGTTGTCGGGATTAGAGGGAATATAGGCCAATCAAATTATTCTGCATCAAAAGGAGCCATACATTCATTCACATATTCTCTGGCTAAAGAATTAGCAACAAGAGGAATAACAGTAAATGCTATAGCGCCAGGTTATATTAAAACAGCAACAGTTGATGTTTTATCTGAAAAATTAAAAGATCATATTATGACATGGATACCAATGAAAAGATTTGGGCTACCTGATGAAATTTCTGGGATGGCGGCTTTCATGGCTTCTGAAAAAGCTAGATATATGACTGGTGAGGTAGTTAGGATTGATGGAGGAATGGCAATATAGATATGAATGAAGAAAGAAATATTGGTATTGTCACAGGTGGATCTAAAGGTATAGGAAGGTCAATTTCTATTGGATTAGCAAAACAAAATAATGACCTGGTAATTACTTATTTTAGAGATAAAAAAAGCGCCCTGAAAACAGCTAATGAAATTAGTGAATTAGGTGTAAAATGCCACATTTATAAAGTTGATTTATCTAAATTAGATCAAGTTGAAAAATTTTGCGAAGAAATTAAAGGCACATTCAATCAAATAAATTATTTGATCAATAATGCAGCAACAGGTATAAATAAAAATTCAATTGATTTAACCAGTAAGCATTGGGATTGGGTTATGAATACTAACTCAAAGTCTCCGTGGGTTTTATCAAAAAATTTAAGTAAAATTATGCCTAAAAACTCTTCAATAATAAATATCACGAGTTTAGGCTCCCAAAGGGTGCTTTCAAATTATTTTTCTGTAGGATTATCAAAATCATCCCTTGAATCAATGACTAGATATTTAGCAATTGAACTTGGTAGCAAAGGGATAAAAGTGAACTCTGTTTCACCGGGAATAATTAAAACCAAGGCTCTTGATTCTTTTCCTGAAAATTCTGATGTAAATAAATCTAAATTATATGAAACTCCGGCTGGAAAGCCACTTGAAGGCAAAGATGTAAGCAATTTAGTAAATTTCCTATGCAGTAATGATTCAGATATGATTAGAGGACAAAATATTATTGTAGATGGTGGCAGATCATTAACTATCTAATTATCTAAAAACTTCTTTCTTGCTACTATCATGCAATTATCATTATTTTGAGAAGTTATTACACTCCCTGGGCTAGTGGTTATATTAATGGAATCTTTTTTATTTAAAGAAATTAATTTTTTTTGAACCTTATCGTAAGTATCTAACCTGGCTATAACTTCTTGCCCAATATAACAACCTTTATCAAAATCAATTATATGATTAAGATTTAATTCAAGAGGATTAAATAAAGGGTTTATTTCATTTGATCCATAAGGTATACAATTTTTTATTTTAAATGATAGAAATTTATTATCATTTAGTTCTACAAAGTATTCATCTATTAAAAAAGCTTTGACTGCTTGTAAATTATTTTTATCAAATAACAAATCAATTGATTCGTGTTTATTATAGAAAGTTGATTTGGCACTATAAAAAAAACCAAATTCTTTATTATTTTTATTTATTGTTTTACTGGATGAATAGGGATTACTAAATTTAATTATTTTATCCTCATTAAAAATATGAATTAAGCCTAAATTATCTACTTCTATCATTTCAATTTCTTCTTCAAATGTAAATTTATCAATCCAGTCAATTAAAGATTTTTTATTGTCAGTATTGCATACTAAAGTTATGTTATCTTCATCAATTTTCCAAATTGAAACAAGATCAATTATTCGGCCATTTTCATTTGTAAATATTGTTTGAGTTATTACATTTTGATCAATATTAATATTATTAGTAGAGAGCCTATTGATTAAATCGAATGAATCTTTGCCTGAAACAGAAAAAAAACTTAGGGTTCTAGGATAGTAAAAGAAATTTTTTTTATTAGACGGCAAACGAAGTACCGCAGCCACAAGATTTTTTTGCATTAGGATTTGTAAAAACAAACCCTTTGCCGTTTAATCCGTCTGAAAAATCAAGTGTAGTTCCCGCAAGAAATATAAAAGATTTTTTTGGAACCCTAACTTCAATTTCATGCTGAATGATAACTTTTTCATCTTCAGATACCTGACTATCAGTTATATCAAGGTCATAAGTTAGCCCAGAACAGCCCCCGCCTTTAACTGCCACTCTTAATGCAAAATATTCCTTACCGTCCTGCTGAGCAAATAATTTAACCTTATTAGCAGCTTTTTCAGTAATTTCTATTGTATTTACGGGTACTTGATTAACCATTGTTATATAATTTTAATATATATTAATTTATAACTCTACATAAAAAAATAATTATGGTAAAAATATATACAAAAAATGGTGACGAAGGAGAGACTAATTTGTTTTTAGGTGGAAAGCTATCTAAAAATAATATTAGAGTTGAAGCATTTGGAACGGTTGATGAGCTAGTATCTTCTTTAGGATTCGCAAAAACACTCTCTGAAAATAAGAAAGTTATTGAAATATTAGAAATGTTGCAGCATTCTCTCTTTAAAATTGGAGCAGAATTATCTTCAGATTCAAGTAAAACTGAAAGTATAATCAATGTAATAGAAAAAAGTAATATTAATGAAATAGAATTATTAATAGATAGTATTACTGAATCAGTAGATCTTGGTAATGAGTTTATAATGCCAGGTACCAGTTCAAGTTCTGCTGCAATTGATATATCCAGAACAGTTGCAAGAAGGTTAGAAAGGATTGTAGTAAATATCAATAACAAAGAACCTGTTAGTAAAAATATATTAATTTATCTTAATAGAATTAGTGATCTTTTGTTTGTACTAGGAAGACTTGAAGACAAAGGAAAAAATATTAAAAAAATTAGAGGCATACGAAAGAAGAAGTGAATACTGATAACTTAATTATAGGTATAGTTAATCATAGATATGCAAACATACATAGTGTGAAAAAAGCATTAAACTTTATTAATTGCAAACACATTGAACTAAACAAACCATCTGATTTTAGTAAAGTTGATGCAATTATTTTACCTGGAGTGGGAGCTTTTGATGCTGCAATGCAAGTCTTAAATGTCTCGGGAATGACAGAGTCATTAAAAAATGCGAACCATAAACAAACTCCAATTTTTGGTATATGCCTTGGCATGCAATTACTTTTTGAGAAATCTGAAGAGGGGTCAGAAAAAGGTTTAGGGTTAATTGAGGGTAACGTAAAGAAAATCATACAAATTGATGGAATTAAAATTCCGCATATGGGCTGGAATCAAACATACTACCAAAATAAAAGTAATATTTTTAAAAATATTAAAAATGAATCATTCTTTTATTACGTTCATAGTTATGAATGCATACCATTTAATAAGAGCGTAATCTCTTCATATGCTAATTATGGCAATAAAATTTGTTCCTCTGTCGAAAATGGAAACATAATTGCAACTCAATTTCATCCAGAAAAAAGTGGAACCAATGGCATAAAGCTTTATAAAAACTTTATAGAAAGATCAGTAAAATGATTATTATTCCAGCCATAGATCTTATAGACGGCGAAGTAGTAAGGTTGCACAAAGGAAATTATTCAGAAAAGAAAATATATAATGTAAACCCTATTAATTTATGTAATTCATGGAAAGATTTAGGAATTAAAAGAATACATATCGTAGACCTTCAGGGCGCATTGAATGGAAATCAAAAAAATCTAGAAACAATTAAAAAAATAAAAAGTAAAACAAATTTAGAGATTCAGATTGGGGGAGGGATAAGAAGTTTTGAGACATCAAAAAAAATGATAGATTTTGGTATTTCAAAAGTTATTTTTGGTACAGCTGCAGTTGATAGTCCAGAAGAAATTGACAAAGCTATTAATTACCTTGGTAAAGATAAGGTTATTGTTGGGATAGATCTCTTAAAAGGAAAAATCAAAATTAGTGGATGGACTAAAGATACTAAAATTACCTATCAAAATTTAATTACTGATATGAAAAAAATTGGGGTTGAAGAATTTATGTTTACTGATGTTGAAAAAGATGGGACATTAACGGAGCCAAATTATAATATGTTCACTGAGCTTATAAAATTAACTGGAAACAAAGTAGTTGCCGCAGGAGGAATTTCTTCTGAAGAGCATTTAATTAAGTTAAATAAAATTGGTGTATATGGGTCAGTTGTAGGTAAAGCATTGTATGAAGGAAAGATAAATATTTCAAAACTAAAGATTTAACAAAATGGAGAATAATTTAAGTAAAAGAATAATTCCTTGTTTAGATATAGACAAAGGAAGGGTAGTTAAAGGAAAAAGCTTTATAAATCTTATAGATGCTGGTGACCCTAATGAATTATCAAAGTTTTATAATGATGAAGGTGCTGATGAATTAGTTTTTTTAGATATCACAGCTAGCCATGAAAAAAGAAAGGCAATCATTGATGTAGTTGAAAAAGTTTCATCAGAAGTTTTTATACCATTAACTGTAGGCGGAGGAATTAGGAATTTAGAAAATATATCTGAACTATTACTAGCGGGAGCAGATAAAGTTTCCATCAATACTACAGCCATAGAGGATCCTGAGTTTATAAAAAAATCTTCTAATCAATTTGGTTCTCAATGCATAGTAGTAGCAATTGATGCAAAAAAAATAAATAACAGTTGGGATGTATATACTTATGGTGGAAGAAAAAATACTGGAATTAATGTGATTGAGTGGGCTAAAAAAGCAAACGAGTATGGTGCTGGAGAACTACTCTTAACAAGCATGGATATGGATGGTAATAAAAATGGATATGACCTCGAACTTTTAGAAGAAGTATCAAATGTTGTTGATATACCTGTAATAGCAAGTGGAGGAGCCGGAACAAATCAACATATTTTAGATGCCTTTTTAATTGGAAAATCAGATGCTGTTTTAGCTGCAAGTATATTTCATTTTGGTGAATTAAAAATAAATGACGTTAAGAAATTTTTAAATTCAAATAAAGTTTCTGTAAGATTGTAATATGAAAAATTTAGAAACAGCTCTTATACCAGCAATAATACAAGACTCAACATCAAAAGATATATTAATGATGGGTTACATGAATACCGAAGCTCTTAAAAAAACTATAATGGGTCCTAACGTATGGTTTTACAGTAGATCTAAAAAAAGACTATGGGAAAAAGGCGAAACAAGTAAAAATTACTTAGAAGTTGTAAATATTACTACTGATTGCGATAAGGACGTTTTACTAATAACTGTAAACCCAAAAGGGCCCACTTGTCATACAGGTGAAAAAGTATGTTTTCATGACACTAATCTCGAAGAGTTAAATTTTGGAAGCCCTAATATTATCAATGAAATATTTGAAGTTATACAAGACAGAAAAAATAATCCTGATGACAAATCTTATACTTCAAAATTATTTTCACAAGGAAATGATTTAATTTCACAAAAAGTAATTGAAGAACTGTGCGAATTAATAGTTGAATTTAATTCAAATAATCAAAATGATACAAGGATAGTTGAAGAGGCGTGCGACTTGTTGTTTCATTTAATGGTAATGATTTCTTATAAAAATATTAAATTTAATGCATTATCTGAAGAACTAGAAAAAAGAAAAAAACATTAACTTTCATTCAACTCAATTGCGTATTTCATGCTATCTATTGCAACTTCAATTTGATCATCATCGGGGTTACGAGTTGTAATTTTTTGAATTAAAATACCTGGACCATTTAACAAAGTTTTAAATATTTGAAATTTACTTTTACTGCCAAATTTTAGTAATTCATAACTGATACCTGCAATAACAGGAACTAATAAAATCCTAGAAAATATAAACAATATAATGTTTTCTCTGGGGAAAAATATAAATACAATTATGCTAACCATAACAACAATCAGTATGAATGACGTACCGCATCTTGGATGCTCCTTGGTATAATTGAAAAGTGTTTCTTTTTTTAATTGACTGCCATCTTCATGAGCCCAAACTGCCATATGTTCAGCGCCATGATATTGAAAAACTCTTTTAATATCTTTGGATAATCCAATTAAAAAAATATAAGTCAATACAAAAATCAGCCTTAAAATACCTTCGGTTATAGAAATCATAATTTTATTAAATCCTATTTTTTCAAATAATTGAGAGATTAAGGCTGGAGTAACAAAGAAAAGGCCAATTGCTATTGAAAGTGAAATTAATATTAGCATAGCAAGGTTGAACCCAGAATTATTTTCATCATCAATTTTACCTTCAGCAATAACAGCAGAATAATTTAATGCCTTTGTCCCCACAACAAGACTATCGATTAAATTTAAAATACCTCTAAGTATTGGAACATTTAAAAATTGAGGCTTATAAAATCTAGAAAATTTTATTTCTTTTCTAATAATTTCACCCTCAGGCGAACGAACCGACATAACAGCTGTTTTTTTTCCTCTTATCATTACACCTTCAATAAGAGCTTGACCGCCATAAGTATTTTGTGAATTTTCGGACAATTTTATTTAATGCTATATCTTCTTCTCATTCTTTCAACTCTACCTTCTGTATCAACAATTCTTTGTTCTCCAGTGTAGAAAGGATGACATTTACTGCATATTTCAACTTTAATTTCTTTTTGTGTAGCACCAGTTGTGTATTCATGCCCACAAACACAACTTACCTCAGCATTAAAATATTCTGGATGTATCTCGCTCTTCATTTTGAAATCACATTTACCCTTTTCTGTTCTTTTTTATCTTTTTGCATTCTTGGCTTCATATCAAATTCAACAATTCCATCTATTAATGCAAATAAAGTATGGTCTTTTCCGACGCCAACATTTTTACCTGGTTTAACTGAAGTACCTCTTTGCCTAATCAAAATAGAACCTGCAGTGACTTCGGTTCCAGCAAATGCTTTAACACCAAGTCTTTTTCCCGCGCTATCTCTTCCGTTTTTAGATGTACCTCCACCTTTTTTATGAGCCATTATCTTCCTCTTTTTTTAACTTAGGTTGCGATTTATTTTTTGAAGAACCTTTAGAAAGTTCCTTTATTTCTACTGAAGTTAGTTGTTGTCGATGACCAATTCTAACAGTATGTCGCGTCTTATTCTTATATCTTATCCCTTTTACTTTGGGTCCTTTAAATTGTTCTTTAATTTCACCAACTACACTTGAATTTTTTACAACAGGTTTACCGATATTAACTTTGCCTGACAAAGATGTAAGCAAAACATCTTCAAAAGAAACTTTTTCTCCTGGCTTCCCATCAATTTTTTCAATACTTAAAACAGTACCTTTTTCAACAAGATACTGTTTTCCACCTGTTTTTATTACTGCGTAATCGTTCATAATAGATATTAATTTAACTAGAAAATTTTACATTTCTAATCAAGCTAGGTCAACATTTTTTATAAAAATTTAATTTAAATTTTAAAATTTCCAAATTAAGGGCTCTATATCAGTAAAATTAACATCATTTATCTCACAAAAAATAACTGTATGATCTTCAACAATTTCTGCTGATTTAGGGCTACAGAAAAAAACTACCGATGAATTTTTTATATATTTTATACCTTTATTATTTTTTAAAAATTCAAAACTATTTGGAATTAATTCTTTATTTTTCATACTGAAAAAATTTGCATATTCTTCTTGGCCTGTACTTAAAATAGAGAGACTGAATACTTTATTATCATCAATAAAAGATTTAGTATTTGAGTTATTTGACAATGAAATTGCTAAAATAGAATGCTCAATAGAAACTGAAAAAAAGCTATTAATTGTTATTCCGTAAATTGAGCTATTATCAGTTATCAATAAAACTCCAACAGTTGTTGGTAATAATTTCCATGCAGATTTTATATCTTTAGTAGACAATTAAATTTCTATTTATTAGAAGAAGGTTTTTTGATTTTTTCTTCACTATTAGAATCAGACGCAACAACTCTTATAGCAGAAATTTTATCTCCGGACTGGAGCTTCATAAGTGTAGAACCTTGGGTAGTTCTTCCGTAAATACTAATTTCATCTAATGGAATTTCCTGGACCTGAGCTTTTTCTGTAAGAAGATATACACTGTCATATGTTCCAGCATCTTTATCCATCTTAACTGCTTGGGCATCTGCAACCTTGCCGTTTTTAGTAGTGACTTTCATAGTAATAAGACCTTTAGCTCCGTGTCTTTGAACTTTAAAATGTTCCATTTTTGAAAGTTTTCCAAATCCTTTCTGGCTTGCAACTAAAATATAACTATTAGGATCCTTGGAAGTTAGAACCATTGCTACTACCTTCTGCTTAGATTCCAACTTCATACCCCTTACACCACCAGCAATCCTTCCTTGAGGTCTTACTCTTTCAACAGAAAATCTAATTTGTTTGCCTGCATCTGAAACCATTACAACGTCAGGATAAACTTTAATAGCAGTTTCTTTGCCCTTTGAATCAACAATACTATAGTATTTCCTTCCTCCATCTTTCTTTAGGATATTTGGATCTTTTTTTTCTGATTCAGGGTCGATTAAATCTTTATCAATAGAATTAATATCTATTTCCCTAAGGCTATCAAGGGTATAAGATACTGGCCTATCTGGATTTTTCTTAATGTCATTTAGTTTAATAATGTTATTTTTTTCTATTCCTTCTAGAGGTAATGCTAATGCAACAGAAATAATTTCATCATCATCTTTAAGTTTGAAAGAATGTAAACCTGATTTTCTTATATTTTTGAATTTAGAAATTTCCATTGTTTTTATTTTTCCACTTTTAGTAGCCATAACAATATAAGATTCTAATTTTTGATCAATTTCTGGGACGGTTAGTATTGCGTTCACCTTTTCTCTTTGCTCAAGAGAAATTATGTTGTGTACTGGAGCCCCCCTACTATTTTTACTTTGATTTGCAGGTAGATCAAATACTCTTGAAGAAAACACCCTGCCCTTATCAGTAAAAAATAATATGGTGTCGTGGGTATCAGCAATTTGCATGTATGGAGTAACATCGTCATCCTTAGTTGCTTTAAATCCTTTTACTCCTTTTCCTCCTCTATGCTGCCTTCTAAAAGTATCGCTTTTAACTCTTTTAAGGTAACCATTTCTGCTCAAAGTAACAACAGATTCTTCATGAGGTTCAACGTCTTCTCTATTCCATTGCCCTAATTCTTCTTTATGTAGCTTAGTTAATCTCTTATCTCCGTATTTATCTTTTAAGTCACTTGTCTCTTTTTTAATAACTTCAAATACTCTAGATTTGTTAGCTAATAAGTCATTTAAATCTTTTATAATATCTTTTAATTCGTTATATTCTGATTCTATTTTTTCAGTTTCAAGTGCTGCAATTCGTCTTAATTGCATATCAAGAATTGCTTGAGCTTGAATCTCACTTAGATCAAATCTATTTTTCAAAGCTTCCCTTGCATCTTCAACAGCGCCAGCAGATTTAATTGTTTCTACAACTTCGTCAATATTTTGAAGAGCAATTCTAAGTCCTTCAAGAATATGTATTCTTGCCTGAGCTTTTTTTAGTTCAAATTCAGCTCTTTTAGTAACAATATCTATTCTAAAATCAATATAGTATTTTAAAATTTGTTTCAAATTTAAAACTCTAGGTGACCCATCAACTAAAGCAACCATATTTATAGAGAACGATGATCTTAAAGG